>NZ_JBFTLX010000285.1:0-9772 GCF_056396665.1 Cupriavidus sp. 05T313
TCGCTGCGCACGTCGTTGGTCTGCACGAAGTAGCGCGAGCCGGAGAACTGCTCCACCAGTTCCCGGCTGGCGCGGCTCTGGTCGCGGTCCAGCACGGCGAAGCGCACGTTTTCGACGTCGAAGGAAACGCTCCATGCCGCGGCGCACAGCAGCACGATAGGGCCGAGGATGGCGAATGCCAGCCTGAGCTTGTCGCGCGCCAGTTCCATCGCCTCGCGCCGGGCGAAGGCCCAGGTGCGCGCCAGGGCCGAGCCGCCCGGATGGCCCGCGGGTTTGTCGTCCGGCGCGCGGGGCGGGGCCGGTTGCGCGGATACGGTAGCGGCGGCAGCGCCGTTCTCCGGGTTCTCCGCTTGCTCCAGATAGGTGACGAAGGCGTCCTCCAGCGTCTGCGCGTGGCAGCGCTCCCGCAGGGCCTCCGGGCTGCCCACGGCCAGCACGCGGCCGCGATGCATGAAGGAGATGCGGTCGCAGCGCGCGGCCTCGTTCATGAAGTGCGTGGAAACGAAGATCGTCACGCGCTGCTGGCGCGAGAGCTGGACCAGGTGGCGCCAGAACATGTCGCGCGCGCCGGGATCCACGCCGGAGGTAGGCTCGTCGAGGATCAGCACTTCCGGATGGTGCAGGCAGGCGGCGGCCAGCTGCAGGCGCTGGCGGATGCCGAGCGACAAGGAAGCGGGCTGCGCCTCGGCGTGCTGGTCCAGTTCGAAATCTTGCAGGGCTCGCCCGACCGCCTGCCGCGCGGCGTCGCCTTCCATCCGGTAGAGCCGGGCGTGCAGGTCCAGGTTCTGCCGTACCGTGAGTTCTTCGTAAAGCGAGAACGCCTGCGACATATAGCCCACCCGCATGCGCGTGCGCATGTCGCCGGCGTCGATGGTCTGGCCGAGCAGGCGCGCGGTGCCGCTGGTGGCATCGAGCAGCCCGGTCAGCATCTTCATGGTGGTGGTCTTGCCGCAGCCGTTGGAGCCGAGAAAGCCGAAGATCTCGCTGCGCTCGATGCGAAAGCTCACGTTGTCCACGGCGGTGAAAGCGCCGAAGCGCCGCGTCAGTCCCTCGGCTTCGATGGCGGGTTCGCCGTCGTCGGGCGGGCGGGGCGGGATCAGCAGGCCCGTCGCCTCGCCGCGCCGGGCCGACGGCAGCAGCGAGATATAGGCTTGTTCCAGATCGGTGGTGCCGGCGCGGGCCAGCACATCGGCGGTGCGGTCGCACACCAGCACCTTGCCTGCGTCCATGGCCACCAAGTGCTCGAAGCGCTGCGCTTCCTCGATATACGCGGTGGCGACAATGACCGTCATGTTGCTGTGCTCGGCGCGCAGGGCTTCCACCAGGGTCCAGAACTGGCGCCGCGAGAGCGGATCCACGCCCGTGGTGGGCTCGTCGAGGATCAGCAGGTCCGGGTTGTGGACCAGCGCGCAGCACAGCCCCAGCTTCTGTTTCATGCCGCCGGAGAGCTTGCCCGCCGGGCGGTCCGGGAAGGGCGCCAGGCCGGTGGCCGCGAGCAGGCGCCCGATGCGCTGGCGCCGCTCGGCGGCGCCCAGGCCGAACAGCCGGGCAAAGAAGTCGACGTTCTCGTAGACGGAGAGCGTCGGGTACAGGTTGCGCCCCAGCCCCTGCGGCATGAAGGCCACGCGCGGCAACAGCGCCTCCCGGGCCTGCCGGTCGCGCAGGTCCGCGCCAAGGACCGACGCGCTGCCTTGCTGGATGCGCTTGACGCCGGCGATCACCCCGAGCAGGGTCGACTTGCCGACGCCGTCGGGGCCGATCAGGCCGATGGTGGCGTTGCCGGGCAGCGTGAGCGATACGTGGTCCAGCGCCACGCTGGCGCCATAGCGATGCGACAGGCCATCGATCCGGATGGCCGCGGCGCGGTCGGGGTGCGGGCCCGGCATGACGTCAGGCCGGCTGCTGGCGCAGCGCCAGCCTGGCTGGCCAGGGCTGAGTGGCATCCAGGCGCACGAAGCCATCGCCCGTCATGCCGGCCTTCAGCTTTGCCGCGTAGCGCTGCGCCACGTCCGGCGTCAGTTGCAGCTTGACGCGATACATCAGCTTGGCCCGCTCGGCATCGGTCTCGACATACTTGGGCGTGAACTGCGCCTCGCTGGCCACGAAGCTGATCCGGGCCGGGATGGGTTCGTCCTGCATGGCGTCCAGCACGATGCGAGCCTCGTCGCCGATGGCCAGCTTGCCGGCCGCGCCGGCCGGCAGGAACACGGTGAAGTACATATCAGCCAGGTTGAGCAGGGACACCACGCGCCCGCCCGCCGGCAGCACCGTGCCGACCTCGATCACGCGATACTCCACGCGGCCGGCCACGGGCGCGCGGATGGTGGCTTCGTCCCGCAGGATCTTCAGGCGGGCGATCTGCGCGTCGGCTTCCACGACCGCCGCCCGGGCTTCGCCAAGGGCGGCCCGCGCGCCGGTCACGCTCGCGCTTTCGCCATCCAGGCCAAGCTGCCGGCGATCCCGTTCGACGGATGAGATCTGGCGGTCCTGGTACAGCYTGACGGCTTCGGTCAGCTCCAGCCGCGCAAGGCGCTGGCGGCTCGCACGGGCATCGATTTCGGCCTGCGCGCGCGATGCGGCCTGCACGGCGCGCTCCCGCGCGGCGGTGGCGAGGTCCAGTTGGGCCAGCAGTTCGGCGTCGTCCTGGCGGGCCACCACGGCACCGGCGGAGAGGGCCTCGCCCTCGCGCACCGGCAGGTCGATCACGCGGCCGCCATACTTCACGGCCACGTCGAGCCGGCCGATTTCCATGCGCCCGTTGCTGTGGACGACAGAGGCCGGCCATGGATCGCGTTGGCCGGCGAACCACCACAGCGCGGTGCCAGTGACGGCGGCAAGGAACAGTGCCGCGATACCCCAGCCTGGTTTTATTTTCATCGGCTACCTGTGCGCTGAATAAGGGAATGCCGCCAAAGGGCTCCAGGGTTTCAGGGCGTCAGGGGAAATGGGAGGGAGGACGATGAAGACAAGCCTTGAACCGCGGGGCGACGGTGTGGGTGAAATGCTATCCGTCGCGCCGGCGCCGTGACTTGATCTAGCGCAAGTCAGTGGCGGCGCCGACACATTTCTGAAGAGGGGTTCTAATTCCTGGTGCCCCAGGATTCATGAAGCCATGCGCGATAAAGGCCCTCAAGGGCTATTCTGCAAAAAGCGCAAACCGTAGGGGCTTCCTTCGCAGAGACGGGCGCGGTTGACATGGATCAACGCCCGCCTGCCGGTCTCGCCGACACTCAATGCAGAAGCGCCGGGATTCCAGTCCGCTGGCGGGCATGGCCTTTCACCGATGCCCGTCCGCATCCGGGCGCGTCAGGTACTGCGGCCTCGCGAGAGAGACGTAACCGATGCATACCCACAGCGACGAAGAATGGATTCAGCGCATCGCGGAGGAGTTGGAGGCTCCTCCGGAGGCCGTGCGGCAAGTGTATCTTGAGGCGCTGCGGGATTTAAGTACGGATGCGCGCATCCATGACTACCTGCGCCTGTTCGTTGTGAAGCGTGTCACCGCTGCGTTGCGCAGGCGCCCGCAGGCGTAGCGCGTGCCGATATGCCGCGCGCCATCGGGGCGCGCGGAAACCGGTTCGCCTCGCGCAAACATCCCGCCCGGCACGCTTTGCGTCTATGGTTGAGGCAGGGCAATGTGTTGGCCGGGAGTTGCGATAAGCCTACCTGATGCCCTCCGTGACGGATCGCCTGTGCCTGTCGCCCACATCGGCGGCAAAAGGCACGGCACAAGCCTGGGGTCATTCAAGGAGAAGAAAATGAAGCGAAAGATGCTTTTGACCATGGCCACGACGGCCGCTCTGGCCGGGCTTGTGCAGCCGGTGTTTGCGCAGCCGGAAACCAAGGGCGAGATGATGACCGCGCCAGGAAAGGCCGCGTTTTCCGAAACAACGAAAGTGGCGGCTACCGTCATGAAGATCGACGCGGCAAGCCGCACTGTCACGTTGAAGGGCCCCAAGGGCCGGGTGTTCGATCTCGCGGTGGGGGACGAAGTGCGCAACTTCGATCAAATCAAGGTAGGCGACAAGGTCGTCGCCGAGTACAAGCAGGCCCTGACGCTGGAACTGAAGAAGGGCGGGGACGGGATTACCGAACGCACCGAACGCGAAGCCGGGGACCGCACCGCCGCGGGCGCGAAGCCGGGCGCGGCGGCAGGCAGGCAGGTGACGGTCGTTGCGAACGTCGTCGCCGTGGACATGAAAAAGCAGCATGTCACGCTGCAGGGCCCGAAAGGAAAGGTCAACCTGAATGTGCAGGATCCGGACCAGTTGAAGAACATCAAGAAGGGCGACCAGGTGCAGGCGGTCTATACGGAGGCCGTGGCCATCGCGGTGGACCCCGCGACCAAATAAGCTGTGTGCCGCATCAGAGCCTGCTGCCAGCTACGGTGGCAGGCCGATGCGGCAGTCGTCCGGATGGCGCCGGTGAGCGAGCGCCACCACCGTCATCCTGCAAGCCATCGCGCGCTTCGCTGCCTGTTTTAAATCCCCCCGCCGCAACCCACTGCAACGCACCATGTCCGACCCCGTGCACCACGGCGGCGCGTGCGTTTTCCTGCGCTGGTGCATGGCCTTTCCTGTTTAGGTAAAAACCCTGAAATAATTGCATTGCAATTGAAGAGATTGCGATTCGCATATTCGCGAACTATTCTCTGGACTATCGGATCGCCTGTCGCGGGTTGATCGTCAACTGGGAAATTCATGATGAAGTTGTTGCTAGATACCTTGTGCGATATCGTCGGCGCGACAGGGCTGCTCACCGCCAGCGACGATCTGGCAGGCTATGTCAGCGACTGGCGCGGCCGCTACAAGGGCACGGCACTTTGCGTTGCGCTGCCGCGCACCACCGAACAGGTTTCGGAACTCGTCAAGGCGTGCGTGGCCGCCGGCGTGGCGGTCCTGCCCCAGGGTGGCAATACCAGCCTGAGCGGTGGCGCGGTGCCGTATGAGCAAGGCAACTGCGTCATCGTCAATCTCTCGCGCATGCGGCGCATTGTGCGCATCGACCCGGCGGACAACTCGATGGAGGTGGAGGCCGGCTGCGTGCTGGCCGAGATCCAGGCCGCGGCCATCGAGGCGGGGCGCTTCTTCCCGATCAGCCTGGGCGCCGAGGGCTCCTGCCAGATCGGCGGCAACATCGCCACCAATGCGGGCGGCACCGGTGTGCTGCGCTATGGCAATACCCGCGAGAACGTGCTCGGCCTGGAAGTCGTCTTGCCGGATGGGCGTATCTGGCGCGGCCTGCGCACCTTGCGCAAGGACAATACCGGGCTTGACCTCAAGCAGATGTTCATCGGCGCGGAAGGCACGCTGGGCATCATCACCGCGGCCACGCTGAAGCTGCACCCGTTGCCGAGCGCGCACGCGATGTCGTGGGTCGCACCGGTCGACGTGGATGCCGCGCTGGCGCTGCTCGGCCTGTTCCAGTCCGCTTGCGGTGCGCGGCTATCCGCTTTCGAGCTGATGAACGCCAGCCAGCTCGACATCGTGCTGGAGCACGTGCCGGGCCAGCATGCGCCGCTCACCGGTGCGCATCCCTGGCATCTGCTGGTGGAGCTCAGCGATACCTGCGACGACGCGCGCTTGCAGGAAGTGCTTGAGGCCACGCTGGAAAAGGGCATGGAGCGCGGCCTGATCGCCGATGCGGCCATTGCCGCCAGCTCCGCGCAGCGCGAGGCGATGTGGAAGCTGCGGCACAGTGTGTCGGAGGGCAACAAGAAGGCGGGCATCGGCCTGACGCTGGACACCGCCGTGCCGGTATCGATGGTGCCCGCTTTCATTGCCGAAGCCACCCGCGCGATCGAAGAGGGCTTCGATGCGCGTGTCGTGGTGGTGGGCCATCTCGGCGACGGCAATATCCATTTCATCCCGTTCTTCGAGTTCGACACCTGGCAGGCCCTGCCCGACCAGGCGAAAACCGCCGCCGCGGTGCGCCGCGCCGGGCACGATGTCGCCGCCAGGTTGAATGGCACCTTCAGCGCGGAGCATGGCGTGGGCCGAACCTTGCTGGATGAGATGCGCCACTACAAGGGCGATGTCGAACTCGACCTGATGCGTACCGTCAAGCGCGCCTTCGATCCGCAGGGCCTGTTCAACCCTGGCAAGCTGATTCCCTGATTTTCAGATTCCTTGATTCCTTGATTCCTTGATTTCCTGATTGCCACCGGCTCAGGCCGGCCTCCCGATTTTTTTTCATTCCGATCCCCCGTCCCCGTAGGAGTACAGCCATGAGTAACGCCGACAAGCCGAGCAATCCATCGCGTCGCGACGCCTTTAAATTGCTGAGCGCCGGCACCGCCGCACTCGCCATGCCGGCGATCTGGACATCGGCCAAGGCGGCCTCGCAACGCATCGTAGTGCGCGACTCCGGCGGCGTCTTTGCCAAGGCGTATGGCGAGGTGTTCTACAAGCCGTTCACCAAGGCCACCGGCATCCAGGTTGTGGGCGTTCCGTCCAACGCGGAGCCCACGGCCCAGATCCGTACCATGGTGGACGCCAAGAACTACAGCTGGGACATGGCATCGATCAGCCAGCCTGCGATCGAGGTCCTGACCACCGACGGAAAGGATTACCTGGAGAAACACGGGCTGGGCGCGGATCCGGTGGTGGCTGGCATCCCGGCGCAATACATGTCGCCCTACGGCGTCGGCACCAACGTGTACACCACCGTGCTGGCCTACCGCACCGATGCGTTCAAGGGCCGCAAGGCGCCCGCGCAATGGAAGGACCTGTGGAACGTGCACGATTTCCCCGGCCGCCGCGCGCTGCGCAAGCATCCCTTCGATACCATCGAGGAAGCGTTGATGGCGGACGGGGTGGCGAACGCATCGGTTTATCCCTGCGACGTGGACCGCGCGCTGCGCAGCCTCGATAAGGTCAAGTCCAGCGTCGCCGTGTGGTGGAGCGGCGGCGCGCAGGTCGAGCAGATGCTCAAGTCGGGCGAGGTGGATCTGGTGGCTACCTGGATCTCGCGCGCGCAGTCCGCCATGGATGCCGGCGCGCCGGTCGCCATCTGCTGGGACCAGCACCTGTGGGGCGTGGACAGCTGGACCATCCTGAAGGGCACGCCCAACGCCGCCGCCTGCCGCGAGTTCATCAAGTTTGCCTCCGACCCCAAGCGCCAGGCGCAGCTCACGCAATACCTGGCCGCCGGCGTCACCCATCCGGACGCATTCAAGTACATCGATGCCAAGCACGCCGCGATGCTGCCGACCTACGCGGACAACATCAAGCGCGGCGTGAAGATCGATGCCAAATACTGGGTCAAGAACCAGGAGCCGGTGCTCGAGAAGTTCAATGCCTGGATCCTGAAGTGAAGCGCATGCGCTGACGTCGGAACTCTCTTGCAAAGGTAAGCGTGATGCAACAAGTAACACAGAAACTGCAGACCAGGCAGCTGTCCAAGCGCTATGGCGATTTCATCGCGCTCGCGCCCACGGACCTCTCGGTTCCGGAGGGCGAATTCCTGACCCTGCTGGGCCCGTCAGGCTCGGGCAAGACGACGCTGCTGAGCCTGATCGCCGGCCTGTCGCAGCCGGATGGCGGCAGCATCCGCATCAACGGCGCGGATGTGACCTACGGCGCGCCTTACGAACGGGACATCGGCATGGTGTTCCAGAACTACGCGCTGTTCCCGCACATGACGATTGCAGAGAACATCGGCTTTCCGCTGAAGATGCGCAAGATGCCGGCGCGGCAGGCGGAGCAGGAGGTCAGCCGTGCGCTGGATCTCGTGCGCCTGCCCCACGTTGCCCATCGCTTGCCCAAGGAACTGTCGGGCGGGCAGCAACAGCGCATCGCGCTGGCGCGTTGCATGGTCTACCGCCCGTCGATCATCCTGATGGACGAGCCGCTGGGCGCGCTGGACAAGAAGCTGCGCGACCAGATGCAACTCGAAATCAAGCGCATCCACCGCGAACTGGGCACCACCATCGTGTATGTGACCCACGACCAGGAAGAGGCGATGACGATGTCCGACCGCATCTGCCTGATGAATAGCGGCAGGATCGAGCAGCTCGGCAGTCCGGCCGATCTCTACTTCCGCCCGCGCACCACCTTCGTGGCGGACTTCCTGGGCGAGTCGAACCTGCTGCCGGCCACGGTCGAAGCGGTCAGCGGCGGCTTGCTCGACGTCAGCTTCGACGGGCTGCCCGCGCGCGGCACGGTGCAGGCCAATGGCGCCGCGTTCCGGCGCGGCGACCGCGCCAAGGTGATGATCCGTCCGCAGAATCTCCATGTCTCGGGGGCGCCGGGCGCGCCGAATACATTGTCGGCGCGGCTGGGCGATATCGTCGTGACGGGCGGTGTGACCAAATCCTACCTGGCACTGCCGGGCGACACGCCGCTGGTGGTGGCGGAACTGACCCGCGGCGCCCCTGGCCGCCATCTGCCTGGCGACACGCTCACGGTGAGCTGGCAGCCTGAAGATGCCGTTGCGATTCCGGAGTAAGCCATGATCACACTGTTCCCGGTCGGCCAGCTGATCTGGATGAGCGTGTCGGTGGACGGGCGCATTACCCTGGACCTGTACGCACGCCTGTTCCATTCGTCCGTCTACCTCGACGTGCTGTGGATCACGCTCAAGATCGCGGCCTGGACCACCTTGCTGGCCATCGTCGGCGCTTATCCGGTGGCTTACCTCACGTCGGCCGCCGGCGCGCGGGCAAAGAGCTCGCTGCTGTTCTGGATCCTGCTGCCGTTCTGGACCAGCTTCCTGGTCCGCATGTTTTCGTGGATCGTCCTGCTGGGCCGCAACGGCGTGCTCAACCAGCTCCTCAAGGCGGCTGGCGTGACGGATGCACCCGCCGATCTGCTCTACAACTTCGGCAGCGTGATGGTCGGCATGGTGCACGCCATGATGCCGCTGGCCATCCTGACGATGATCTCCGTGATGGAGAACATCGACCGCCGCCTGCCGCGCGCCGCGCTGACGCTCGGGGCACGCCCCGGCACGGCCTTCTGGCTGGTCTACTTCCCGCTGTCCATGCCTGGCGTGGCCGCGGCGGGCATCATGGTCTTCGTCACCTCGCTTGGCTTCTTCATCACGCCGGCGCTGCTGGGCGGCCGCCGTGAAACCATGATCACGCAGCTCATCATCGACCAGGTCCAGCAAACCATGAACTGGGGCTTTGCCGGCGCCATCTCGATGCTGTTGCTGGTGGCGGCGCTTATCGTGTTCGTGGTCTATGACAAGCTGGTTGGCCTGTCGACCCTGGCCGGCAGCGGCAATGCGCCGGCAGGGCGCCGTTCCGCCACGAACGGCCCGCTGCGTCGCGCCGGCTACCAGTTGCTGGGCGTGCTGGCCACGCTGTCCGACGGGCTGTCGCGCCTGTGGCCGCGCCGTAGCCGCGCGGCGGGCAGCGCGGAGGAGGGCGGCGGCAAGATGCTGTGGGCGGTGGTGATCCTGATTCTGGCCTTCCTGACGTTGCCGGCGCTGCTGATGATCCCGATCTCGTTCACGGGCGGCAGCAGCCTGGACTGGCCGCCACGGGGATTCTCGCTGCAGTGGTACAACGAAGTGTGGGAGTCGCCCACCTGGATGCAGGCCACGGTGCGCTCGCTGGTGGTCGGCGTGGGCACGGGCTTGCTGGCCATGCTGATCGGCACGCCCACGGCGTTCCTGCTGGTGCGTTCGAACATCCGCTGGAAGGCCGCGCTGCTGGCGTTCATCCTGCTGCCGATCATCGTGCCCAGGATGATCACGGCTGTGGGTATCTTCTACTTCTTCTCCAGGCTCAACCTGGTTGGTTCCGCGCTGGGCCTGATCCTCGGCC
>NZ_JBFTLX010000286.1:0-8434 GCF_056396665.1 Cupriavidus sp. 05T313
GGCCAGTCCGGCGCCGGCCTGGTCAAGGTGACCATGACCTGCAAGAACGACGTCAAGCGCGTGTCCATCGACCCCAGCCTGCTCGCCGAGGGCGAGGACAAGGAACTGCTGGAAGACCTGGTCGCGGCTGCCTTCAACGACGCCGTGCGCAAGGCCGAAGCCACTTCGCAGGAAAAGATGGGTTCGATGACTTCCGGCCTGCCGCTGCCGCCGGGCTTCAAGTTGCCGTTCTGAGCCAGTTACGGAGCTCGCGCATGATTCTCGAATCCGCAGTGTTGCCGGTGCGCCCGGGCCAGGAAGCCGCCTTCGAGGCGGCCTTCGGGCAGGCGCGCCATATCATCGCGGGCATGCCGGGTTTCCTCGGGCTTGAGTTGCATCGCGGCATCGAACAACCGTCCGCTTACCTGCTGACGGTACGCTGGCGCACGCTGAAAGACCACACCGTGGGATTTCGCGGTTCGCTTCAATACCAGCAATGGAAAGCCCTGTTGCATCATTTCTACGAGCCGTTCCCCACCGTACTGCATCACACGCCGGTGGTGAGCATGACGGCGCCGGCCCTGGGAGACGCAGCGTGAAAGGCGCCCCCCCGACCTCGCTGCAGGCGCTGATCGAGGCGTTGCGGGTGTTGCCCGGCGTAGGCCCGAAATCGGCCCAGCGCATGGCTTACCACCTGCTGCAGCACGACCGAGAGGGCGCCCGCAAGCTGGGTGACGCGTTGCGCGGCGCGGCCGATGGCATCAAGCATTGCTCGCGCTGCAATACCTTCACCGAGCAGGAAATCTGCTCGACCTGCCTGGACGAACGGCGCGATGCCTCGCTGCTGTGCGTGGTGGAAACCCCGTCCGACCAGATCATGATCGAGCAGACGCTGACCTATCGTGGCCAGTATTTCGTGCTGATGGGCCGGCTCTCGCCACTCGACGGCATCGGCCCGCGCGAGATCCACCTGGACCGGCTGCTGGCGCGCGCCACGGATCCCGCCATGGGCGGACCCGTGTCGGAGGTGATCGTCGCCACCAATTTCACCAGCGAAGGCGAGGCCACCGCGCACTATGTCGGCGAGATGCTGAAGGCGCGCGGGCTCAAGGTGTCGCGCCTGGCGCGCGGCGTGCCGGTGGGTGGCGAACTCGAATACGTGGATGCCGGCACCATCGCCCGCGCGGTGATGGACCGGCGCTCGGTCTAGCCGTGCCGGACTGCCTCGCCCTGTATCCGGCCGTGCGCTTGAACGCAACCGCATGAATCTCGCCCGCTTCGACCTCGTCACGCTCGGCCTGTTCGTCGCCGTGGCGCGCCAGGGCAGTATCTCCGCCGGTGCGCGCCAGTCCCACCTGGCGGTGGCGGCGGCCAGCAAGCGCATCTCGGATCTGGAGACCGCGGTCGGGGCGCCGCTGTTCTTCCGCCACGCGGCCGGCGTGCAGCTGACCGAGGCCGGTCAGGCATGCTTCCATCACGCGCTGACCATCCTGCAGGACGTGGAGCGCATGGCTGGCGTGATGTCGGACTATGCCAGTGGCGTGCGCGGCCAGGTGCGCGTCTGYGCCAATACGTCGGCCATCACGCAGTTCCTGCCCGACGACCTGGCGACCTTCATGGCGCTGCATCCCACCATCCGTATCGAGCTCGAGGAGCAGAACAGCAGCGAGATCGTCGCCGCCCTGGTGGAGAACCGGGCGGATGTGGGCATCTTTGCCGACCGCACGCCCAGCGCGGGCCTGGTCACGGTGGAGTACCGGCAGGACGAACTGGTGCTGGTGACACCGCCAGGCCATCCGCTCTCCGAGCGCGGGCCGGTGCGCTATGCGGACACCCTCGAATACGATTTCGTCAGCTTGCCGCAGGTTACTTCGCTGGCGGCCCGCCTGCTGGAGGAAAGCAGCCGGCTGGACCGGCCGTTCCGCCTGCGCATCCAGGTACGCAGCTTTGACGCCATGTGCCGCATGGTGATGGCGGGGCTGGGCGTGGGCGTGCTGCCGCGCATCGCGGCCGAGCCGCATGTGCAGTCGATGGGCTTGTCGCTGGTGGGGTTGCAGGACGCCTGGGCGCGCCGTTCCCTGCTCATCGGCATGCGCGATCCGGCTGGCCTGACGGTGTCGGCGCGGCTGCTCATTACCCACCTCTGCGGCGACCGCGCGCCATTCTGAACCCCCGAGGGCTTTCGCGTTCCGAGAAAGCCCGCTTCTCCGAATGCCGATTCCGCCAGCCGCGCGGCTGGGGCACACTGCGTCGAAACAAGGCGTGGTGCCGGCAACGGCCACACGCCAGCCCCAATCGACATTGCGACATCGCACGGAGACACCCCCATCATGGCGCGACAGATCCTCGAAGGCATCCGGGTCCTGGAACTCGGGCAACTGATAGCCGGCCCCTTCGCCGCCAAGACCCTTGCCGATTTCGGCGCCCACGTGGTCAAGGTGGAGCCGCCGGGGCAGGGCGATCCCCTGCGCAAATGGCGCATGCTCTACGAGGACACCTCGGTCTGGTGGGAAGCGCAGTCGCGCAACAAGCAGTCGATCTGCATTGACCTGCGCAATCCCGAGGGCCAGGAGGTGGTGCGCAAGCTGGCGGCCGAGGCCGACGTGCTGATCGAGAATTTCCGTCCGGGCACCATGGAAAAATGGGGCCTGGGCTACGAGGCGCTCCGCGCGGAGAACCCCGGACTGATCATGGTGCGCGTGTCCGGCTATGGCCAGACCGGCCCGAAGAGGGACGAGCCCGGTTTTGCGGCGGTAGCCGAGGCCATGGGCGGCCTGCGCTATCTCACCGGCGAGCCGGGGCGTGCCCCGGTGCGCGCGGGCCTGTCGCTGGGCGACACCATTGCCGGCCTGCATGGCGCGCTGGGCGTGCTGCTGGCGCTGTATGAGCGCGATGCGCGCGGCGGCGAAGGGCAGGTGATCGATGTCGCGCTGTACGAGTCGCTGTTCAACCTGAGCGAGAGCCTGTTGCCGGAATACTCGGCCTTCGGCGCGGTGCGCCAGCCGGCCGGCGGCGCGTTGCCGGGCATCGCGCCGTCCAACGCCTATCCCTGCGCCAGCGGTGAATACGTGCTGGTGGCGGCCAACGGCGACGCCATCTTCAAGCGGCTGATGCATGCCATCGGCCGCGCCGACCTGGCTGAAGATCCGGCGCTCGCGCGCAACGACGGCCGCGTCAGCCGTGTCGACGAGATCGATGCGGCGATCACGGCGTGGACACGGACACAAGGCGTGGAAGACGCGCTGGCGGTGCTCAAGCAGGCCRAAGTGCCATCGGGCCGCATCTACACCGTCAAGGACATCTCGGAAGATCCGCACTACCGCGCGCGCGGCGTGATCGAAAGCGTGACTGCGGCCAGCGGCCTGACGGTCGAGGTGCCGGGCATCATGCCGAAGCTCTCGGCAAGCCCCGGCGCCATTCACGATCGCGCCCCTACGCTGGGGGAGCACACCGATAGCGTGCTGGAGGCCGCCGGTTTCGACGCCGCCACCATCGCCGAGCTGCGCGCGCGCGGAGTGGTCGCATGAGCGCCGCCATTTCCACCCGCCTGCGCGGACCGGGCCGCATCGAGATCAACGAAGTGGCGCCCCGCGATGGCCTGCAGATCGAACCGGTGGTGGTGCCCACCGACGCCAAGGTCGCATTCCTGGACGCCTTGTCGGCCTGCGGCTTCGCCCGCATCGAGGCCACGTCCTTCACATCGGCGAAGGCTATCCCGGCGCTGGCCGACGCCGAGGCCGTGATGCATCGCATGGCGCGCGCCGCGGGCGTGCGCTATACCGCGCTGGTGCCCAACCTGCGCGGCCTGGAGCGTGCGCTGTCGTGCCGGCCCGATGAGCTCAACCTGGTGATGTCCGCCAGCGAGACCCATAACCGCGCCAACCTGCGTATGACGCGTGTCCAGTCGCAAGCCCAGTTGCTGGCGATGACCGAGGCCGCCAACGCGGCTGGCGTGCCGGTCAATGTTTCGCTGTCCACGGTGTTCGGCTGTCCCTTCGAAGGCGAGGTGGATCCCGATGCCGTGATGGCGCTGGCCGAATCCTTCGCCAGCGCCGGCGCGGCCGGCATCACGCTGTGCGATACCACCGGCATGGCCTATCCCAGCCAGGTCGCCTCGCTGTGCGAGCGCTTCCAGCAAGGCCTGCCGCAAGCCGGCCTGACCATTCACCTGCATAACACCCGCGGCATGGGCCTGGCGAACGCGCTGGCCGCCTGGCAAACGGGGGTGACGCGTTTCGACGCCGCCGCGGGCGGCCTGGGCGGCTGCCCGTTCGCGCCGGGTGCAAGCGGCAATGTCAGCACCGAAGAGCTGGTGCACATGTTCGCGGCAATGGGCGTGGATACCGGAGTGGACCTGGGGCGCCTGCTCGATGTGGTGGCCGGGCTGCCGGCGCTGGTCCAGCGCGACACCGCCAGTCAGTTGCTGCGCGCGGGGCCGCGCCTGCGCACGCATCAGCCGCCGGCCTGGCTGGCCGAACATTTCGGCGGGCAGCACTGACGCCGCACGGCCATACCGAATCCCGAAGAACGGTTGCGCACCGCGCGGCGAGGGCTGGCGCGGGCGCTGTAAAAGACCAAGATCAACAAGCACCAAGCAGGAGACGCTCCATGCCTCGCATCCCGGCATTTGCCAACGCACGTCCGCATTCTTCCCTGTCCGTATCGCCGGCGCGCCGCAAGACACTCGCCGCCGTGGCGCTGGCAGCCGCCAGCCTGGCGGGTACTTCCGCCTGGGCCCAGGACAGCAGCTATCCGAACCGGCCTGTCACGCTGGTGGTCTCCGCCGCCGCCGGCGGCACCACCGACCTGGCCGCACGGATGATCTCCGAGCCGCTGTCCAAGGCCCTCGGCCAGCCGGTGGTGGTGGACAACCGGCCCGGTGGTTCAGGCGGCATTGCCGCGCAGACCGTGGCGCGTGCCAAGCCGGACGGCTATACGCTGCTGGTGCAGTACTCTGGCTTCCAGGTCATCACGCCGCTGCTGACGAAGACCTCGTGGGACCCGGTGAAGGACTTCGCGCCGGTCGCCAACCTTCTGTCGGCGCCGCAAGTGCTGGTGGTGCGCCCGAGCCTGCCGGTCAAGACGCTCAAGGAACTGGTGGCGTATGCCAAGGCCAATCCCAACAAGCTCAACTACGCGTCGTCGGGGAACGGCTCGCTGCAGCACGTTTCCACCGAGTTGCTGAACCAGATGGCCGGCATCCAGATCACCCATGTTCCATACAAAGGCACCGGCCCGGCCATGACCGACCTGCTTGGCGGCTCGGTCGATCTCACCATCACCACGCCGCCGCCGTTGATGGGCCATATCCAGGGCGGCAAGCTGCGCCCGCTGGTGGTGACCAGCAAGCAGCGCCTGCCCAGCCTGAAGGACGTGCCGTCCGCGCCGGAAGCCGGGTACCCCGACCTCGACGTGTCTTCGTGGTTCGCCATGTACGCGCCGGCCGGCACGCCCAAGCCGGTCCTCGACAAGCTCGCGGGCGAGATCGAACGCATCATGCAGACCGAGGCCTTCCGCAAGAAGGCCGAAGAACTCGGCGCCGAGGCGAAGTTCATGGGGCCGCAGCAGCTCGCCACGTATCAGCGCAACGAACTGGCGCGCTGGGGCAAGGTCATCAAGTCGGCCGATATCCACGCGGAATGAGGCGCGCGTCGGGCTGGCCGTCAGGGCGATTCCGCAAGGCCATCGAGTAAAGCCGGTCAGTAAGGCGGTCGAAAGGCACGACCTGTATTGTTAGTGCCCCGCATGCCGCCATGCGGAGCCGCACTGTAGGTGTTGATCCCGATGCGACCCGGCGCGGCATCGGCTAGCATCGCAACTTGCCGCTTCGCGGCACCACGGAATCCGTGGCACGCCGTGGCACGCATGAGCGCGAGATCGGCGGCTGGCGTCGGCGGATGGCACGCAACGGTGCATGCCGCCGGCCGGCAGCCGGGTACAACAGGTAGGAGAGAGAAAAATGTATAACAAGAAGTTCTGGAAGCAGGCGCTGCTCGCGCTGGCGCTGTTCCTTGCGGGTTGGTTCACGTTCGGTGGCTACGCCCAGGCGCAAGGCAAGCCCGAGAAGGCCAAGATCACCATCGCCGTGGGTGGCAAGAACCTGTTCTACTACCTGCCGCTGACCATCGCCGAGCGCCTTGGCTACTTCAAGGATGAAGGCCTCGACGTCGAGATCGTCGACTTCGCCGGCGGTGCCAAGGCATTGCAGGCGGTGGTGGGCGGCAGCGCCGACGTGGTTTCCGGCGCCTACGAGCACACCATCAACCTGCAGGCCAAGGGCCAGCAGTACCAGGAGTTCGTGCTGCAGGGCCGTGCCCCGCAGATCGTGCTGATGGTTTCCAACAAGACCATGCCCGACTTCAAGTCGGTGGCCGACCTGAAGGGCAAGAAGATCGGCGTGACCGCGCCGGGTTCGTCGACCAATATGATGGCCAACTTCGTTCTGGCCAAGGCAGGGCTGAAGGCGTCGGACGTTTCCTTCATCGGTGTCGGCGCCAGCGCCGGCGCGGTGGCGGCAATGCGCTCCGGCCAGATCGACGCGATGGCCAACCTCGATCCGGTGGTGTCGATGCTGACCCAGAAGAACGAAGTCCGCATCGCCTCGGATACCCGCACGCTGAAGGACACCCAGGCCGTGTTCGGCGGCAATATGCCGTCGGGCTGCCTGTATGCATCGGTGGCGTTTATCCAGCAGAACCCGAACACCACGCAGGCGCTCACCAACGCCATGGTGCGCGCGCTCAAGTGGCTGCAGAAGGCCGGTCCGTCGGACATCGTCAAGACCGTGCCTGAAAGCTACCTGCTGGGCGACCGCGCGCTCTACCTGGCTGCCTGGGAAAAGGTCAAGGAAGCCATCTCGCCGGACGGCAGCATGCCCGCCGACGGCCCCAAGACCGCGCTGAGCGCGCTGCAACAGTTCGATCCGGACCTGAAGGGCAAGACCATCAAGCTGGAAAACACCTTCACCAACAGCTTCGTGCAGAAGGCAAACGCCAAGTACAAATAAGGCATCGCCCGCGCCCAGGGTGCCGGCGGCCCGCTGCGTGCAGCGGGCCTTTGCATTGGCAAGCGCCGATGCCGGCCATGGCATCGGGCACGCCGCCTTGAACTTGCCTTCCACGTTATTCCTGTCACGCGGTACTGCGCTGTCCGTATCGCTTGCACGGTTCGCACCGTTCGCACCGTTCGCGCAGTCAGCGTTATTCAGCACCGTATCCGCCAAGAGCCTGCCATGAGCACTGCCGCACTTTCCCTCGACAACGTCACCTGCACCTTCGTCTCGCGCGAAGACCGCAGCCAGCGCTATACCGCCGTCAAGGATGTCACCCTGGATATCCAGCCGGGTGAATTCGTCTCCGTGGTGGGGCCGACCGGCTGCGGCAAGTCCACCTTGCTTAATGTGGGGGCGGGTTTGCTGCAGCCCTCGATTGGCGAGGTGCGCGTGTTCGGCGAGCCGCTGCGGGGCATCAACACCCGCGCCGGCTACATGTTCCAGGCCGAGGCCCTGATGCCTTGGCGCAGCGCACTCGACAACGTGATCGCCGGGCTGGAATTCCGCGGCATGGCGCGCGCCCAGGCAGAGCAAGAGGGCGAGGCCTGGCTGCGCCGCGTTGGCCTGGGCGGTTTTGGCGACCGCTATCCGCACCAGCTCTCGGGTGGCATGCGCAAGCGCGTCAGCCTGGCCCAGACCCTGGTGCTCGATCCGGACATCATCCTGATGGATGAACCGTTCTCCGCGCTCGACATCCAGACCCGTCAGCTGATGGAAAACGAAGTGCTCGACCTGTGGGCGGCCAAGCGCAAGGCGGTCCTGTTCATCACCCACGATCTCGATGAGGCCATCGCCATGAGCGATCGCGTGGTGGTGCTGTCGGCGGGGCCGGGCACGCACCCGATCGGCGAATTCGCCATCGACCTGCCGCGTCCGCGCGATGTCGCCGAGATACGCAATCACCCGCGTTTTGTCGAACTGCACGCCGCGATCTGGGATGTGCTGCGCGAGGAAGTCCTCAAGGGCTATGCGCAGCAGCGCAAGGTTGCGTGAGTTGACTACCGTCACTTCGCGCGGCGCATAGCGCGCAACGAACTCCGCGAGCGCGCCGGTCGCCACGATGGCCCGGCCCGCCCGCTTCCCACTCAATCCTGTCTGATTTAAATTCGAACTCCGATTCCCATGGCTTTCCGTCCCGACTCCAAGGGCATGCTGCGATTCTGGCAGTTGCTCGTCCTCGTGGTGATCCTCGGCGCCTGGCATATCGCCACGCGCTCGCAACAAGTTGCCTTCTTCTTCGGCGAACCGCTGATGGTGGCCCAGCGTATCTGGAACTGGTTCGTGGTCGAGCGCGATATTTATATCCACCTCGGCGTGACCCTGATCGAGACGCTGCTGGCTTTCGGCATCGGCACGGCGGCGGGGCTCGGCGTTGGCCTGTGGCTGGCGCTCAGCCCGCTGACG
>NZ_JBFTLX010000287.1:0-8307 GCF_056396665.1 Cupriavidus sp. 05T313
GCGCGGGCTGGTACGACTACAAGGCGGGCGACCGCAAGCCGTACCCGAACCAGCAGGTCAACGACATGATCGTGCAGCACTCGAAGGACCTGGGCATCACCCGCCGCAAGATTTCCGATGAGGAAATCGTCGAGCGCCTGGTGTTCGCGCTGGTCAACGAAGGCGCCAAGATCCTGGAAGAAGGCATTGCCTCCAAGGCCTCGGATATCGACATGGTCTACCTGACCGGCTACGGCTTCCCGCTGTTCCGCGGTGGCCCGATGCTGTACGCGGACCAGGTTGGCCTGTTCAACGTGGCGCAGTCGATGGCGCGCTATGCCAAGGGCTACCACGGCGAAGCCTGGAAGCCGGCAGCGCTGCTGGAGAAGCTGGCTGCCGAGGGCAAGGGCTTCAACGGCTAAGCATAGCCAGCGGCGATTCGATCCTGCGCGGCCAGGCTGGCCGCGCAGGGTTTCCACCACAGATCGCAAACCGGTCACAAAGCGGGGAGTAGCGGCATGGCCAAGCAATACGGCCCGGAAGATTGCCTGCTGGTCATCGACGTGCAGAACGATTTCATGCCCGGCGGCGCGCTTGCCGTGGCGCAGGGCGATGAAGTCGTGCCCGTGATCAACCGCCTCGCGGCGGCGTTTGCGCATGTGGTGCTGACGCAGGACTGGCATCCCGCCGGCCACGTTTCGTTTGCCGCCAACCATGCCGRCACCCAGCCGTTCCAGACCGTGGCGTTGCCCTATGGCCAGCAAGTCCTGTGGCCCACGCACTGCGTGCAGGGCACCCATGGCGCGGCGCTGCATGCGGGGCTGGATGTGCCGCATGCGCAGATGGTGATCCGCAAGGGCCATCATCGCGAGGTGGACAGCTATTCGGCCTTCATGGAGGCCGATCGCGCCACCCCGACCGGGCTTGCGGGCTACTTGCGCGAGCGTGGCGTGCGCAGGGTGTTTTGCGTGGGACTGGCGACGGATTACTGCGTTGCCTGGAGCGCGCTCGATGCCCGCGCGGCGGGGTTCGGGGCCATCGTGGTCGAGGACGCCTGCCGCGCCATCGACCTTGGCGGATCGCTGGCCCGTGCGTGGCAAGACCTGCAAGCCGCGGGCGTGCAGCGCCTGCAGTCCGCCGGCCTGCTGTCCTGAAACGGAAGAATCGCCAAGCCAACCCAAGCTAACCCGGCTGAACCCAGCCAACGACATATTGCATGACACTGCCGGACGTGAATGCACGCCGCAGGTCACCAGATACCAGAGATACCGAGGAGCAAGACATGAAAGAGGCAGTCATCGTTTCCACCGCACGGACCGGCCTGGCCAAGAGCTGGAAGGGCGGTTTCAATATGACCCACGGCGCCACCCTGGGCGGCCATGCGGTCCAGCACGCCATCGCCCGCGCCAAGATCGACGCCGCTGAAGTGGAAGACGTGCTGATGGGCTGTGCCAACCCGGAAGGCGCCACCGGTGCCAACATCGCGCGCCAGATTGCCCTGCGCGCAGGCTGCCCGGTTACCGTGCCCGGCGCCACCGTCAACCGCTTCTGCTCGTCCGGCCTGCAGACCATCGCCATGGCCGCGCAGCGCGTGATCGCCGATGAGGGCGATATCTTCGTGGCCGGCGGTGTGGAAAGCATCTCCTGCGTGCAGCAGGAAATGAACCGCCACATGATCCAGGAAAGCTGGCTGACCAAGAACAAGCCGGAAATCTACTGGAACATGCTGCAGACCGCCGAGAACGTGGCCAAGCGCTACAACATCTCGCGCGAGCGCCAGGACGAGTACGGTGTGCGCAGCCAGCAGCGCGCCTTCGCCGCCCTGGAAGCCGGCAAGTTCAACGACGAAATCGTGCCGATCACGGTGCTCGCGGGCGTGGCCGACAAGGCCACCGGCCAGTTGATGACCAAGGAAGTCACGGTCTCGGCCGACGAAGGCATTCGCGGCGACACCACGCTGGAAGCCGTGTCCAAGATCCGCACCGCCATGCCCGGCGGCGTGGTTTCGGCCGGTAACGCATCGCAATTCTCCGACGGCGCTTCGGCAGTCGTGGTGATGGACGCCAAGGTGGCCGAGGCCAAGGGCCTGCAGCCGCTGGGCGCCTTCCGCGGCTTCGCCGTGGCCGGTTGCGAGCCTGACGAAATGGGCATCGGCCCGGTGTTCGCGGTGCCCAAGCTGCTGAAGAAGGCCGGCCTGACCGTGGCCGACATCGGCCTGTGGGAACTCAACGAAGCCTTTGCCGTGCAGGTGCTGTACTGCGCCGACACGCTGGGCATCCCGATGGATCGCCTCAACGTCAACGGCGGCGCCATCGCGGTGGGCCACCCCTACGGCGTGTCCGGCGCCCGCCTGGTCGGCCATGCGCTGATCGAAGGCAAGCGCCGCGGCGTCAAGTACGTGGTGGTGACCATGTGCATCGGCGGCGGCCAGGGTGCTGCCGGCCTGTTCGAAGTCCTCTGAGCGCCAGGGCGAGCCCGTGAGCGAGCAAGCGGATGCCCTGCTGGCGCATGGCCGGGAGGTGCTGGCCAGCCAGCCCTTCTCGGTGCTGGTCGGCACGGAGCTGGCCGCGCTCTCGCCCGGCCGTGCCGAACTGCGCCTGGCCATCCGGCCGGACCTGCAGCAACAGTACGGCTTCCTGCACGGGGGCGTGGTCAGCTATCTGGCCGACAATGCACTCACCTATGCGGGCGGCGCGGCCATGGCCGCGCCGGTGGTGACTTCGGAGTACAAGATCAACTACCTGCGTCCGGCGATCGGAGATACGCTGATTGCCCGTGCCGAATGCCTCAGCCGGGGCCGCCAGCAGGCGGTGGTACGGTGCGATGTATTCGTGCTCAAGGATGGCGAGGAAAAGCTCTGCGCGGTAGCGCAGGGCACGATCGCCCGCATGGGCGAAGGCAGCTAGAGTACGGCAAGGGAGGGAAGGGCGCGCGAGCGCCTTTTTCTTTCCCCGCGCCATTTACAGAATTAGCAGAATTTGCGGCGCGCCATGCAGCGTGCCGTTGTGGAGACAGCGACGATCCATGCCGCGAGGCCGCCACTGGCGCCAACGCCGGGTCGCGCATCTTTGATTTTCCCTTTCAGTCTGGGAGCCGTTTCCTGCCATGTCGCTGATCCTTTCCCGCCGTGACCTGAACTTCGTGCTGTACGAGTGGCTCAAGGTCGAGGGGCTGACCCGCATTCCGCGCTACGCCGACCATTCCCGCGAGACCTTCGACGCCGCGCTCGATACCTGCGAGAAGATCGCCACCGACCTGTTCGCGCCGCACAACAAGAAGAACGATCAGCAAGAGCCGCATTTCGACGGCGAGACTGTCGCCATCATTCCCGAGGTCAAGACCGCGCTGAAGGCCTTCTGCGAGGCCGGCCTGATGGCCGCCGGGCAGGACTACGACATCGGCGGCATGCAGTTGCCGGTAGTGGTGGAGAAGGCCGGCTTCGCCTATTTCAAGGGTGCCAACGTCGGCACCAGTTCCTATCCCTTCCTGACCATCGGCAATGCCAACCTGTTGCTCGCGCACGGCACGCCGGCGCAGGTGGAGACCTTCGTCAAGCCGGAGATGGAAGGCCGTTTCTTCGGCACCATGTGCCTGTCCGAGCCGCAGGCGGGCTCGTCGCTGTCGGACATCACCACGCGCGCCGACTACGAAGGCGAATCGCCACTCGGCCAGCAGTACCGCCTGCGCGGCAACAAGATGTGGATCTCGGCCGGCGAGCACGAACTGTCCGACAATATCGTGCACCTGGTGCTGGCCAAGATCCCCGGGCCGGACGGCAAGCTGATTCCGGGCGTGAAAGGCATCTCGCTGTTTATCGTGCCGAAGTACCTGGTCAATGCCGACGGCAGCCTGGGCGAGCACAACGACGTGGTGCTGGCCGGCCTGAACCACAAGATGGGCTATCGCGGCACCACCAACTGCCTGCTGAACTTCGGCGAAGGCATGAAGTACAAGCCCGGCGGCAAGGCCGGCGCGATCGGCTACCTGGTGGGCGAAGCGCACAAGGGCCTGGCCTGCATGTTCCATATGATGAACGAGGCCCGTATCGGCGTGGGCCTGGGCGCGGTGATGCTGGGCTATACCGGCTACCTGCACTCGGTGGACTACGCGCGCAACCGCCCGCAAGGCCGCCCGATCGGCCCCGGTGGCAAGGATCCGGCCAGCCCGCAGGTGCGGCTGGTCGAGCACGCGGATATCCGCCGCATGCTGCTGGCGCAAAAGAGCTATGTGGAAGGCGGGCTGGCGCTCAATCTGTATTGCGCGCAACTGGTGGACCAGGAGCGCGCCGCCGAGGGTGCGGAGCATGAACGCCTGGCGCTGTTGCTGGATATCCTGACGCCCATCGCCAAGAGCTGGCCGTCGCAGTGGTGCCTGGAGGCCAACAGCCTGGCCATCCAGGTGCATGGCGGCTACGGCTACACCCGCGAATACAACGTCGAGCAGTTCTATCGCGACAACCGCCTGAATCCCATCCACGAAGGCACGCACGGCATCCAGGGCTTGGACCTGCTGGGCCGCAAGGTGGTGATGAAGGACGGTGCCGCGTTTGCGGCGCTGGGCGAAGAAATCCAGTCCACCATCGGCCGCGCCCTGGCCAGCGGCGATGCCGCGCTGGGCAGCCATGCGAAGGCGCTGGGCGCCGCCGTCAAGCGCGTGGCGGAAGTCACGCAGGCGCTGTGGGCGGCGGGCGACGCCAAGGTGACGCTGGCCAATGCCTCGGTCTACCTGGAAGCGTTCGGCCATGTGGTGCTGTCGTGGACGTGGCTGGAGCAGGAACTGGTGGCGCAGGCCGCGCTGGCGGGCGCCAGGAGCCAGGAGGACCAGGACTTCTACCGCGGCAAGCTGGCGGCTGCGGAATACTTCTTCCGCTGGGAACTGCCCAAGGTGGGCCCGCAGCTTGACCTGCTGGCCTCGCTCGACCGCACCACGCTGGACATGCAGGACGCCTGGTTCTGAGCGGCAGCCGCACTAGATGAACGAGCGCGCGCACCGATTTGCGCGCGCCACACCAAATCGGGAGACACCATGAATACCATCCAGCAATTGTTCGACCTGAAGGGCAAGACGGCGCTGATCACCGGCGGCTCGCGCGGGCTTGGCCTGCAGATCGCCGAAGCGCTTGGCGAGCAGGGCGCGCGCATCGTGCTGTCGGCACGCAAGGCCGACGAGTTGCAATCGGCGCAGGCTCACCTGAAGACGCTCGGCATCGAKGCCGAMTGGATCGCCGCCGACGGCGCCCGCGACGCGGATATCGCGCGCCTGGCCGACGAAGCACTGGCCAAGCTGGGCCATGTCGATATCCTCGTCAATAACGCTGGCGCCACCTGGGGTGCGCCCGCCGAGGATCATCCGGTGGAAGCGTGGGACAAGGTGATGAACCTGAATATCCGCGGCGTGTTCCTGCTGTCGCAGCGCATCGGCAAGCTGTCGATGATTCCGCGCCGCTATGGCCGCATCATCAACGTGGCTTCCATCGCCGGGCTGGCGGGCAACCCGCCGGGATCGATGGAAACGATCGCCTACAACACCTCCAAGGGTGCGGTGGTGAACTTCACCCGCACGCTGGCGGCGGAATGGGGCGAGCACAACATCACGGTGAACGCGCTGGCGCCAGGCTTCTTCCCGTCCAAGATGACCCAGGGTTCGCTGGACCGCCTGGGCGTGGAAGCCATGTGCGCGTCGGTGCCGCTGCACAGGCTGGGCGACGACGAAGACCTGAAGGGCGCGGCGCTGCTGTTCGCCAGCGCCGCCGGCAAGCACATCACCGGCCAGGTGCTGGCGGTGGACGGCGGCGTGAGCGCGGTTTAAGTCCATGCTCTAATGCGGTTGGCATATGGCTTGCGTGGCTCAACCCGAGCCTGCCGGCCAACCGTACTGTCCTCGCCTCTTTAGCAAACATGACTCAAACCAACGGTTTCCCCCTCAAGATTCCCTTTCTTGCCGATCTCGGCGTGCAATGCACGCGCATGGACAAGGAAGGCAGCGAGATCGAACTGGCGCTGGAAACGCGCCACCAGAATAGCTGGGACATGGCGCACGGCGGCGTGCTGATGACGCTGCTCGACGTGGCCATGGCGATTKCCGGCCGCGCAGCCGATCCCGACGGGCGCGGCGTGGTCACCATCGAGATGAAGACTACCTTCATGGCGCCCGGGCGCGGCAAGCTCATCGCACGCGGCCAGTGCGTGCACCGTACCAGCACCATGGCCTTCTGCGAAGCCGAGATTCTCGACGCCGATGGCAAGACCGTATCGCGCGGCTCCGGCACGTTCAAGTTTGTCAGGCGTGTGCCGCCGCAACGCGCGGCGGGCGGCGCCTCGGATACCGGCGCCGACGGCTGATACGGCACATGTCCGGCAGCGGCGCGCCGCATGCCGGGCCCGCCGGCGCAGGGAGCAGCACACCAAGAACCAGACCGGAAACAACCGGCACGCGGCACCGATAAAACTAATAATGGAGACCAGATGCTGTTTGAACGGATTGCCGCCACGCGGCTATTGAAACTGACCGTGCTCGCCGCCTGCGGCGCAGGAGCCCTTGCCATGTACCAGCCGGGCCATGCCCAGAATGCGCCAGCTCCTGCGCCCGCCGCGCCGAGCTTTCCGGATGCCGCCGCTACCGATCCCGTGACCGCGGGCTGGATGCAGGGCTTTCCCCCGGCAGCCGCCAAGATCATCAGCTTTACGCCCGCCAGCAACGGCTTTCCGCGCTCCCGCTGGAGCTTTTCGCATATCCGCGAACTGGTCCCGACCGCGTCGGTCTGGCACGGGCGGGGCCCGGCCGCGGCATTCCCGCGCGCCGAGCACGATATCGGCGGCGTGGCCTTTACCGATGCCGACGGCACGAGTCGCACCTTCAGCGACATGCTGGGCCTGACCTATACCGATGGCATCCTGGTGATGCACAAGGGCCGCGTGGTCTACGAGAAGTACTTCGGCGCGCTTGACGACCATACGCCGCACATCGCCATGTCGGTTACCAAATCCTTCGTCGGTACGCTGGCCGCCATGCTGGTGGCGGACGGCAAGCTCGATCCCGCCGCGCCGGTCACGCGCTACCTGCCGGAGATGGCCGGCACAGCATACGGCGATGCCACCGTGCGCGAAGTCATGGACATGACGGTAGGCGTGAAGTATTCGGAAAACTACGCCGATCCCAAGGCCGAAATCTGGGACTACAGCCGTGCCGGCGGCATGATGCCGCGCGAGCCTGGCTATGCCGGGCCCAAGACCTTCTATGAATTCCTCGCCACGCTGAAGAAGGAGGGCGAGCACGACCAGGCCTTCGCCTACAAGACCGTCAATGCCGAAGTCCTCGCCTGGATCGTCAAGCGGGTGTCGGGGCAGTCGCTGGCCAAGCTGCTGTCCGAACGCGTATGGCAGAAGATGGGCGCGGAGAACGATGCCTATTTCATGGTGGACAGCATCGGCAGCGAGTCCGGCGGCGGCGGCCTGAATACCACGCTGCGCGACCTGGCCCGCTTCGGCGAGACCATGCGCAACGGCGGCCGCTATAACGGCCAGCAGGTCATCCCGGCCGAAGTGGTGGCGGACATCCGCCGCGGCGGCGACCGCGCCAAGTTCGCCAAGGCCGGCTACGCCACCTTGCCGGGCTGGAGCTATCGCTCGATGTGGTGGGTCTCGAACGACGACCACGGCGTGTTCGAGGCGCGCGGCATCCACGGCCAACGTATCTATATCGATCCAAAGGCGGAACTGACCATCGTGCGCTACGCATCGCACCCCATCGCTGCCAATGGCGCCAACGACCCCGTCACGCATCGCGCATACCGGGCACTTGCGCTGTCATTGATGAAGTAATCGGCCCGCCATTGACAACGAACAACGCATGACAAAGGACGAGTGTCCTTGTCCATTTCACTGTAAGGAAACCATCATGTCGAAGACCTTCAAGCGCATCGTCCTGGCCTCGCGTCCCACCGGCGCCGTGACTCCGGACAACTTCCGCCTGGAAGAGGTGCCTGTGCCCGAACTGGGTGACGGCGAGGTGCTGGTCCGCAACCATTTCCTGTCGCTCGACCCCTATATGCGCGGCCGCATGAACGAAGGCAAGTCCTACGCCACGCCGCAGCCGCTGGGCGAAGTCATGATCGGCGGCACGGTCGGCGAGATCGTGGCGACGAAGAACCCCAAGTACGCCGTCGGCGACAAGGTGGTCGGCATGTTCGGCTGGCAGGAGATGGGTGTCACCAACGGCATCGGCATCCAGAAGGTCGATACCACCCATATCCCGCTGTCGGCGTACCTTGGCTCGGTTGGCATGCCCGGCGTCACCGCCTGGTATGGCCTGAACAAGATCATCCAGCCG
>NZ_JBFTLX010000288.1:0-14220 GCF_056396665.1 Cupriavidus sp. 05T313
CACATATCCAGCCTGCAAGGTTCAATAGCGCCGAGCTTGAGAATAATACCCAGCGCGGACTAACGGCGGGGGGAAACTGTTCTGCAACATATGGAACTCGGTCGTTCTGGTGCCCACACACCGTTTGCGTTGTCTGAGGCCCTGCCGCCACAAGTCTGGAAGGCAATTTCCATTTTCTTGAAGGCGTCAAGATGAAGTGCGGCGATCTCAATGCCCGCGCCGCCACCGTCACCAGCGAGCAAGGCGCGCTGATGGCCGTGGCCCAGGGCGATGTCAATATTGTTGCCGGTGAAGCCGGCAGCAACTGGAGCGAAGGGCGCAAGCACATATCCCGCGGCCTGCTCGGCTCCAGCACCAGGACCAGCCGCGACAGCCTGGAAGAAACCAACGCGGTGGCCATCACCTTCAGCGGCAATAGCGTGGCGGTGCAGGGGCAAAACGTCACGGTCACTGGCAGCAATGTGGTGTCCGATGCGCGCACCGTCATCGTGGCGAAGAACGACCTCAGGGTAGAAGCCGCAACCAACACCCGCAGCGAAAGCCACTTCAAGCGCACCGACAAGACCGGCTTCCCTTCCTCTACAACGGCGGGGTCGCGTGGATGGCAGCCACGGCATTCCGCCATGCCAAGGCCTTCCCGCGGAAAGCTCCTTGGTTGCCATACCGTGGGGTGATCTGTCTTCACGCCAACGGATGATTCTCAAATACGAATTGTACTCATTTGCATTTCTGCAGCCAACCTTCGGCACAACCTGTAGCACGCGGGCATCCCCGCAGCCTCTCGTTGTCGAAGACTGACGGTTTCGACGGTACTCCCTGCGGCATGTCCATATTTCCGCCGAATCTTATGCGGAAAACGTGCAAGGATCGGCGAAACCATTCGTTCCTTTCACATAGCCCCCTCGGTAGTCTTCTTCCCTGACACCAGCCTTCCCACACAAGGAGGGCCTTGAAACGAGGCGCGCAGCCGCCAATTCACGACGACAAGACGGGAGCAAGACAGATGATTCGCAAGCTGGCCATCGGATTGGCGGCACTGGCCGTGATCGGTTCCACCCAGACCGCCTGGGCCAACACCAACCTGTTGAATGTTTCGTACGACCCGACGCGGGAGTTGTACGTGGATGTGAATGCCGCCTTCGCCAAGGCCTGGAAGGCCAAGGGTGGCGACGCGCTGACCATCCGCCAGTCGCACGGCGGCTCGGGCAAGCAGGCGCGTTCGGTGATCGACGGGCTGGACGCGGATGTGGTCACGCTGGCGCTGGGCTATGACATCGACGCCATTGCCGAGAAGGGTCTGCTCAAGGCGGACTGGCAGAAGCGCCTGCCGCACAATGCCTCGCCCTAYACCTCGACCATCGTGTTCCTGGTGMRSAAGGGCAACCCCAAGGGCATCAAGGACTGGRACGACCTSGTSAARCCSGGTGTGCAGGTGATCACGCCSAACCCGAAGACCTCGGGTGGCGCGCGCTGGAACTACCTGGCTGCCTGGGGCTACGCGCTGCGCCAGCCGGGCGGCAACGAGCAGAAGGCCAGGGAGTTTGTTGGCCAGTTGCTGAAGAACGTGCCGGTGCTGGACTCCGGCGCCCGCGGCGCCACCACGACCTTTGTCGAGCGCGGCCTGGGCGACGTGCTGATTGCCTGGGAGAACGAGGCGATCCTGGCAATCAAGGAACTGGGTCCGGACAAGTTCGACATCGTCGCGCCGTCGATCTCGATCCTGGCCGAGCCGCCGGTGGCGGTGGTCGACAAGGTGGTGGACAAGAAGGGCACGCGCAAGGTGGCCGAGGCCTACCTGCAGTTCCTGTACACCGACGAGGGCCAGGAAATCGCGGCGAAGAATTACTACCGACCGATTTCGGAAAAGATTGCGGCCAAGTACGCGGCCAATTTCCCGAAGGTCAAGCTGTTCACCATCGACGAGGCCTTCGGCGGCTGGCAGAAGGCGCAGAAAGCGCACTTCGCCGATGGTGGTTCGTTCGACCAGGTCTACCAGCCCGGCAAGAAGTAATCAGCGGCATGGGCGGGCGCGAACTGCGTCCGCCGCGCCATTCAGTTGAGAAGGAAGCCCGATGTCCATCCTGACCCTGTCCGGCAGTCCGTCCGCCCCGTCGCGTTCCGGGCACCTGCTGGCGCATCTGCGCAGCGGGCTCGAAGTCGCCGGCGAACGCACCAGTCACCTGGCGCTGCGCGAGCTTCCGCCCGCGGCGCTGCTGGCGGCCAGGGTGGACGATCCCGATATCGCTGCCACCATCAGCGCGGTGGGCGAGGCCCAGGTGGTGACCCTTGCCACCCCGGTCTACAAGGCTGCCTATGGCGGCCTGCTCAAGACGCCCCTGGACCTGCTGCCGCCGGACGTACTGCCTGGCACCTTCGGTCGTGCCGCGCAGCGCCCTGTGCCGGCCGAGCGATGTTCCGCCTGAGTTGATGCGGGGGCGCGAGCGCCGCCCGGGGAGAACCAGCCTTATCCGTGATTGCTGCGCCGTCTGCCTTGCAGGCCGGCGGGGGAGCGTGCACCCGCACGCTGCCGGCGTGATCGCGTTTGCATCTTGCACAGGGACATCGATATGAACTCGGCAGTTTTCAAGCATCCCGACGAACGCGATATTCAGGGAACGCCAGCCGGCAACGGCGCGCGACGCCAGCGCGTTGCGGGCACCGGCAACCTGAAGCGCCGCCTGGTCCTGGCAGCGCTGGTTGCAGCCACGGGTCTGGCCTATGCGCTGCTGCCCGGCCGCGCGCAGGCGGAGGAGCCGGTCGATGCGGCGGATGCCGCCTGGCAGGCACAGCGTTGAACGCGGCTGGCAAGCAGGGCCACGCCGTGCGCCGCGCTCGACTGCGCCACGTGCTGATCGCGGCCTTGCTCACTGGCGGATTGGGCGCCGCCTTGCTCGCGCTCGGCCTGGGCACGGCGAAGTGGGGCAGGGCGGCGGCCATGCACGCCGCGACGGCTGGCACCGTGCCTGCGCGGAACCCCGCGATGCCGTCATACCGAATGGACGAAATCAACAAGACAAGCTGAAGAGGCAAAGGCATGCAAGTTTTCTGGTTTATCCCAACGCACGGCGACAGCCGCTACCTCGGCACCTCGGAAGGGGCGCGAGAGGTCAATCTCGATTACCTGAAGCAGATCGCCACCGCCGCCGATACGCTGGGCTACGAAGGTGTGCTGATTCCCACCGGGCGCTCCTGCGAGGACCCCTGGGTGGTGGCCTCCACGCTGGCCGCGGTCACCCGCCGCCTGCGCTTCCTGGTGGCTGTGCGCCCCGGCCTGATGGCGCCCACGCTGGCCGCGCGCATGGCGGCGACCTTCGACCGTCTCTCGGGTGGCCGCTTGCTGGTGAACCTGGTGACCGGTGGCGACGCGTCGGAACTGGAGGGCGACGGCCTGTTCCTGAACCACGCCGAACGCTACGAAGCCTCGGCCGAGTTCATCCGCATCTGGCGCGAGGTGCTGGCCGCCAGCCATGAAAGCGCCGAACTCGACTACGAAGGCAGGCACCTCAGGGTCAAGGGCGCCAAAGTCCTGTTCCCGCCGCTGCAACGGCCGCATCCACCGGTGTATTTCGGCGGCTCCTCGGATGCCGCGCATGAGCTGGCCGGCGAGCAGGTGGACACCTACCTGACGTGGGGTGAACCGCCCGCCGAGGTGGCGAAGAAAATCGCCGACGTGCGCCAGCGCGCCGCGCGCCATGGGCGCTCGGTCAGGTTCGGCATCCGCCTGCACGTGATCGTGCGCGAGACCGACGACGAAGCCTGGGCCGCCGCCGGCAAGCTGATCAGCAAGCTCGACGACGATACCGTGGCGCGCGCGCAGGCCGTGTTCGCCAGGATGGATTCCGAAGGCCAGCGCCGCATGGCCGCGCTGCATGCCGGCGGTGGCGAGCGCAGCCGCGCGGAGCTGGAGATCAGCCCGAACCTGTGGGCCGGCGTGGGCCTGGTGCGMRGCGGCGCGGGCACCGCGCTGGTGGGAGATCCGCACACCGTGGCGGCGCGCATGCAGGAGTATGCGGAGTTGGGCATCGATACGTTCGTGCTGTCCGGCTACCCGCACCTGGAGGAAGCCTACCGCTTCGCCGAACTGGTGTTCCCGCTGCTGCCGCGTTCCGTGCGCGACAAGCTGCCGGGCAAGGTGTTGTCGGGGCCCTTCGGGGAAGTCATGGCGACCGGCATCGTGCCGCGCGCGGCGCAGCGCTGAAGGAGGCCGACATGTCCGCTCCCCTCACGCTCCCGCCGCGCCGCGCCGACTGGCTGAACAAGGTGCTTGGCCCGGCCGCGCCCTGGGCTGTGCCAGTGCTGCTGATCGTGGTGTGGCAGCTGGCTTCACAGTACGGCTGGCTGTCCAATCGCATCCTGCCCGCGCCCTTCGATGTGGTGAAGGCTGCCTGGGGCCTGGCCATCACGGGCGAGCTGTGGCGCCATGTGTGGGTCAGCAGCTGGCGCGCCGTGCTTGGTTTCACCATCGGTGGCGGCTTCGGGCTGTTGCTGGGGCTGCTCACCGGCACGTTCCGGCCGGCCGCGACGCTGCTCGACAGCACCTTGCAGATGGTGCGCAACATTCCCACGCTGGCCCTGATTCCACTGGTGATCCTGTGGTTCGGCATCGACGAGWCRGCMAAGCTGTTCCTGGTCGCGCTGGGCGYGTTCTTCCCGATCTACCTGAACACCTACCACGGCATCCGTTCGGTCGACCCGGGCCTGATCGAGATGGCGAAGAGCTACGGCCTGTCGGGCTGGCGCCTTTACCGCGAGGTGATCCTGCCGGGGGCCTTGCCCAACATCCTGGTCGGCGTGCGTTTCTCGCTCGGCCTGATGTGGGTGATCCTGATCGTCGCCGAGACCATATCGGCCCAGTCGGGCATCGGCTACATGACCATGAATGCGCGCGAGTTCCTGCAGACCGATGTGGTGCTGGTGGGCATCCTGCTCTACGCGCTGCTGGGCAAGCTGGCTGACTTGCTGTCGCGCGGGCTGGAACGTTTCTGGCTGCGCTGGCACCCCGGCTACCAGGCGCACTGAGCCCGCGGCCCAAGGAGAACACGAAATGCAAAGCAACCCGATCGAACAGGCTGCGCTGGCGGACGTGCCAGCGAGCAAAGCCGGCAACGGACTGTCGCTGCGCGTGCAGCAGGTAGTGAAGCGCTACGGCGGGCGCGAGGTGCTGCACGGCATCGACCTGCAGGCCGCCCCCGGCGAGTTCCTCGCCATCGTGGGCCGCAGCGGCTGCGGCAAGAGCACCTTGCTGCGGCTGGTGGCGGGCCTGGAAGACAGCGACGGCGGCGCCGTGACGCTTGACGATGGCCCGGGCCGCAAGCAGCGCGAGGCGGTCCGTGTGATGTTCCAGGACGCACGCTTGCTGCCGTGGAAGAAGGTGCTGGACAACGTGGCGCTGGGCCTGCCTCGCTCAAGGCTGGCCGATGCCGCCAGGGTGCTGGGCCAGGTCGGCCTGGCCGAGCGCGCGGGCGAATGGCCGGCGCGCCTGTCGGGCGGGCAGCGCCAGCGCGTCGCTCTGGCGCGCGCGCTGGTGCATCACCCGCGGCTGTTGTTGCTGGACGAACCGCTGGGCGCGCTCGACGCGCTGACGCGCATCGAGATGCAGGGGCTGATCGAGTCGCTGTGGCAACGCCTGGGCTTTACGGCGCTGCTGGTTACGCACGATGTTTCCGAGGCGGTAGCGCTGGCCGACCGCGTGGTGCTGATCGAAGACGGGCGCATTGCGCTGGACCAGCGCGTGGCGTTGCCACGACCGCGCCAGCGAGGCTCGGCCGCTTTCGCGCAACTGGAGGATGCGGTGCTGCGGCGGGTCATGCAACGCGACGAGGCAGTGGCGGCCGACGCCGTCGGGTATGGCCAGGCACTGGCGCCCGCGGTGGACTGGTCGGTTGCGCGCACGGCCGATTCGGTGCGCTGGGCGATCTAGCCAGTGGCCGGATCAGCGAGTGCAGGCAGGCGGATCACGCAGAAGGCAAGACTGCAAACCAGGTTGCAAACAAGTTTGAGGCAACAGTCATGCCGGCGCAATTGCATGAACCCGGTGCAACCCGCGGCGTAGCCGCGGCAAGTTTGAGCGTGCAACGTCACTCATCGCGGTTCACCACGCAAGGCGCTGAATCAAAGTTTTACGCCTCGGTCTCACCATCGGCAGCGAAGTCGTTGCCCTGGTGAAGGCTACCGAGGTGTCCCTGGCCAAGCTTTGAAGCCTCGCCCGAGGCGCAAGCGCAACGCAAAGGAAATGGCAATGGCAAGCGCGAACGAAACAGGCGCGGGACTGGCGGCACTCACCCATTACCTGGAAGGGCTGCCTCGCCGGCCCGAGAGCGATCGTCAGCTTTGGCGAGACGAGCGTGGGCAGGTGCAGGGCCAGTTCTACAACTGTTCGCTGACCAGTGCCTTCGAGCCGCTCATTACCTTGTCCAGCCACGACGTGGTGGCGCACGAGGGCACGCTGCGCACCTATGCCGRCGACGGTGTCGGCCTGGCGGCGTGGAAGCTGTTCGCGATGGCGGCGGACGATGCCTCGCTGGTGTCGCTGGACCGCCTCTCGCGGCTGGTGCACGCCATCAATTATTTCGCCGCCGATGGCGAGCGCAAGCTGGTGCTCAATGTGCATAACCGGCTGCTGGCGGCGGTGGCCGACGATCATGGCTCGGCCTTCCGGCGCGCGCTGCAATCGCTGGGACTGCCGCTCGAACGGTTCGTGATCCAGGTACCGGCCAGCGCCAACGACGATCTGCCGCTGCTGCTGCATGTGGTGGGCAACTATCGCCGCAACGGCTTTGCCGTCAGCCTGCAGGCATCTGACCCCGCCGAGGCGGGTGCGCTGATGGCGCATGCCTTGCCCGAATGGCTCAAGCTGGACATGCGCCGCAACTGGACCGACCGGCAGCTTGCCGGGTTGCAGGCCAGCGCGGACAGCGCCGGCGTGACCCTGATCGGGCGCCGGCTGGAGAATGCCGAGAACGCCGAGCGGCTGCAGGCGGCCGGCATCGTGCTGGGGCAGGGCAGTTTCACCGGCGCGGCCGTGAGCGCGCGCGACCTGCGCGTGCCGCAAGCGGGGCCTGGCGGCGGTGACGCGGGCAATGAGGAATTCGAGGGCGGGGCGGCCCGGAACGGATCCGGCCGCGTCCCGATGGCGTTCAGCAAGGAGCCGATATGACGCAGACGAAGAGGCCTGCCGCGCCGCACCAGCGCGGCGGGCAGGCGGGCGCCGGCGGGCGCGCCGCCGACGTGCGGCTGAAGGTGCCCAAGGGATTGCAGATCCTGACGGTGCCGGGCTTGCACGGCAGCGGGCCGGGCCACTGGCAGAGCCGCTGGGAACAGCGCTTTCCGGACTGGCAGCGCGTGGAGCAGCACGACTGGTCGCGCCCCAGCCTGCCGCTGTGGGCCGAGCGCGTCTCGGAAAGCGTGATGCGGGCGCAGCGCGTGGCATCGCGCGGGGCCATCCTGGTGGCGCACAGCTTCGGCTGCCTGGCCACCTTGCGCCAGGCGGCGCTGGACGCCGAGGGCATTGCGGGCGCCCTCCTGGTGGCGCCGGCCGACCCCGACAAGTTCGGCGTGGCGGCATTGCTGCCGGCCCGCCGGCTGCCGTTTCCCACCATCCTCATCGCCAGCCGCAACGATCCCTGGATGCAGCAGCGCACTGCCTTCAGCTGGGGCACGCTTTGGGGGAGCGAACTGCACGACGCGGGCCTGGCAGGCCACATCAATGCCGATTCCGGGCTGGACCAGTGGCCCGAAGGGCTGGGCTTGCTTGCCACATTGATACAGCGCATTGAAGCAGACGGCAGCGCCGGACCGTCTGACGACCGCTCGGAGCCTTGGGAAACGGGTGTCGAGGTGTCGTCGACGTTCCCTTATATCTAAAACGCCTAAGAACATACGTAAAGATTCGTTCTGTTTATAAGGCGGGATCTGCAGAATTTGTCTCGTAGGCCGGTGCGTTATGCGCCGGCGTCATAAAGAAGCCCCCCCGTTTTCCCGGATTCCTGGCCCGAGCCTTCGCCTGAATCCTTCTCCGGGTGGTGAATGCGACACTGACGGCACAGACGAGACAACATGCCACCCTCGATTTCCCTGGCGGACACTCCGCCCCCGGCGAGGCCGGATGCCCCGCAGGCGCGCAAGCGCGCGCCCGCCAGGCCAAGCAAGCAGCGCTTTACCGTGCTGCCGGGCTTTGGCCTCTCGCTGGGGTTCACGCTGTTCTACCTGACGCTGATCGTTCTGATCCCGCTGTCGGCCACCTTCCTCAAGACCTTTACGATGAGCTGGGAGGCCTTCTGGAGCGCAATCAGCGCGCCGCGGGTCGTCGCTTCCCTGCAGCTCAGCTTTGGCGCCTCGCTGATCGCCGCCATCGTGAATACCGTGTTCGGACTGGTGGTGGCCTGGGTGCTGGTGCGCTACCGCTTTCCCGGCAAGCGCCTGGTTGACGCACTGGTGGACCTGCCGTTCGCCTTGCCCACCGCGGTGGCCGGTATCGCGCTGACCGCGCTGTATGCCGGCAATGGCTGGCTCGGCCGCTACCTGGAGCCGCTGGGCGTCAAGGTCGCCTTCACGCCGCTGGGCGTGGTGGTGGCGTTGACATTCATCGGGCTGCCCTTTGTGGTGCGCACGGTGCAGCCGGTGCTGGAGGATGCCGAGCAGGAGCTGGAGGAGGCCGCCGCCAGCCTGGGCGCCACCCGTCTGCAGACGTTTCTCCGCGTGATCCTGCCGACCATCCTGCCGGCGCTGCTGACCGGGTTTGCGCTGTCGTTCGCACGGGCCACAGGCGAGTACGGTTCGGTGGTGTTTATCTCCGGCAACATGCCGATGATCTCCGAGATCGCGCCGCTGATGATTTATTCCAAGCTGGAACAATACGACTACGCGGGCGCCACCGCGGTGGCGGTGGTGATGCTGGTGATCTCCTTTGCCCTGTTGCTGCTGATCAACCTGCTGCAAGCGTGGACGCGCCGCCACCATCAGGCCGTGCGCGCCTCCGTGGCGCCGGGCAAGGAGAACTGAAATGGCCGGCGTTGTTACCCAGGGCCTGGGCGGCCGTTCCGCCCCCGCCGCGCGTTTTCGGGATGCCACGGGCGAAGCGCCGTGGGTGCGTTACACCTTGATTACCGTTGCGGTGCTGTTCCTCGCGCTGTTCCTGTTTATTCCGCTGGCTTCGGTCTTTTACGAAGCGCTGCGCAAGGGCGTGCAGACTTATTTCGATTCGCTGGTCGAGCCCGATGCCGTGGCCGCGATCCAGCTCACGCTGCTGGTGGCGGCCATCGCAGTGCCGCTCAACGTGGTGTTCGGCGTGGCGGCGGCGTGGGCCATCGCCAAGTTCGATTTCCGCGGCAAGAACCTGCTGATCACGCTGATCGACYTGCCGTTCTCGGTGTCGCCGGTGATCKCMGGYCTGGTCTATGTGCTGCTGTTCGGCGCSCAGGGCTGGCTGGGTCCGTGGCTGGAGGCACACGATATCAAGATCATGTTCGCGGTGCCGGGCATCGTGCTGGCCACCATCTTCGTCACCTTTCCCTTTGTCGCACGCGAGCTGATTCCGCTGATGCAGGCGCAGGGCAGCGAGGAAGAAGAGGCCGCCATCGTGCTGGGCGCCTCCGGCTGGCAGACTTTCCGCCGCATCACGCTGCCCAATATCCGCTGGGGCCTGCTGTATGGCGTGATCCTGTGCAATGCGCGGGCCATGGGCGAGTTCGGCGCGGTCTCGGTGGTATCGGGCCATATCCGCGGGCTTACCAACACCATGCCGCTGCACGTGGAGATCCTCTACAACGAGTACAACTTCGCGGCAGCCTTCGCGGTGGCGTCGCTGCTGACGCTGCTGGCCCTGGTCACGCTCGGTATCAAGACGCTGGTGGAATACCGGGCGCGCGGCGAGCACAGGGAAGACGACAATTTTGCGCCCGAGAATCCGGTCGCTGGCAAATTGCAAGGACAGGCATCATGAGCATCCAGGTCAAGAATGTGCAGAAGCGCTTCGGTAATTTCGTCGCGCTGGACGATGTCACGCTCGATTTCGACGAAGGCCAGCTGACGGCGCTGCTGGGGCCCTCTGGCTGCGGCAAGACTACCTTGCTGCGCATCATCGCAGGTCTTGAACGGGCGGACGATGGCCAGATCCTGCTGGAAGGGCGCGATGCCTCGCACCAGCATGTGCGCCAGCGCCAGGTCGGCTTTGTGTTCCAGCACTACGCACTGTTCAAGCATATGACGGTGTTCGAGAACGTGGCCTTCGGCCTGCGCGTGAAGCCGCGCGCCGAACGGCCGAGCGAGGCGCAGATCCGGGAGAAGGTGCGCTCGCTGCTGGAGCTGGTGCAGCTCGACTGGCTGGCCGACCGCTATCCGCCGCAGTTGTCCGGCGGGCAGCGCCAGCGCATCGCGCTGGCCCGCGCGCTGGCCGTGGAACCGCGCGTGCTGCTGCTCGACGAGCCTTTCGGTGCGCTCGACGCCAAGGTGCGCAAGGAACTGCGCCGCTGGCTGCGGCGCCTGCATGACGAACTGCACGTGACCAGCGTATTCGTCACCCACGACCAGGAAGAGGCGCTGGAAGTCGCCGACCAGGTCGTGCTGATGAATCGCGGCCACGTCGAGCAGGCGGGCACGCCGGAGGCGGTCTACAACCATCCGGCCACGCCCTTCGTGTTCGGCTTCCTCGGCAACGTCAACCTGTTCCACGGCCGGCTGGAAGTGGGCGAGCGGGGCGGCTTGCTGCACACCGGCGATTCGATCCTGCCTGTCATCGGCAGCGGCCATGAAACCGCCGGCGATGCCGTGGCCTATGTCCGCCCGCACGATCTCGACCTGGAACGCTACGCGCCCGGCGCCGACGGCATCGCCGTGACGCTGCGCCGCGCGCTGACGCTGGGCCCCGTGGCCCAGCTCGAACTGGAGCGCGAAGACACCCAGGAAGTGATTGAAGTGGCGCTGCCTCTCGAACGCTTCCGCCACCAGGGCTTCCGCGAAGGCGAGCTGCTGGCGGTGCGGCCGCGCCAGTTGCGTGTCTTCGTCCAGCCTCAACCCGCAGCACAGGCAAATACACCAACACAATCACAAGCCAGGGCCAATGCTGCCCCGGCGGGAGCCGCACTATGAATTTCCAGCAACTGCGTTCGATCCGCGAGGCGGTTCGCCGCCAGTTCAACCTGACCGAGGTTGCCAATGCCCTCTACACCTCGCAGCCCGGCGTGTCGCGCCAGATCCGCGAGCTGGAGGAAGAACTCGGGGTCGAGATCTTCGAGCGCTATGGCAAGCGCCTGACCGGCCTGACCGAGCCCGGCCGCGAAATCGTGCGCATCGTCGAGCGGCTGCTGCTCGAGGCGGAGAACCTGCGCCAGGCCGGGGACGAATTCGCCGGCCGGCATACCGGCCGCCTGACGGTGGCCACGACCCACACCCAGGCCCGCTACGCCTTGCCCAAGGTGGTGCAGAGCTTCCGCCGCGCCTATCCGCATGTGACGCTGGCGTTGCAGGAAGCCTCGCCGGCGCACATTGTCGAATTGCTGCTGACCGGCCAGGCCGATATCGGCATCGCCACCGAGGCGGTGGCCAGCGAGGCGGGCCTGACTTCCTTCGAGGCTTATACCTGGCGGCATGTCCTGGTGGTATCGCCGGACCACCCGCTGACGCACCTGCCGGAGCCGACGCTGGAGGATATCGCCGGCTTCCCGATCATTACCTATGACGCCGGCTTCACCGGGCGCCGCAAGATCGACGGCGCCTTTGCGGCCGCCGGCCTGCAGCCGGAGATCGTGCTCACCGCCATGGACGCGGACGTGATCAAGACCTACGCGGAACTGGACCTGGGCGTGGGCATCGTTGCCTCGATGGCCTACGACGAGCGCAAGGACGCCGGCCTGGTGCGGATTGCGGCCGACCACCTGTTCGAGCCGAATACCACCAGCGTGGCGGTGCGGCGCGGGGCCTACCTGCGTGGCTACGCCCATGCCTTTATCAACATGTTCGCGCCGCATCTGTCGCGCGACACCCTCACCAGCGCCCTGTCCGAACCCGCGGGCGTGCAGGTGGTCGAGGCCTGAAGACCTCGGGGACACGGGGCCCCGCGGTGCCGGTGGCGCCGCATCCCCGCGTTTCGCGCCRTCCGCTCTCCATTCGTCGCACGCCACTTCCGTCGCGTACTTTGTCGGCGTAAAGTCGCTACAGTCCGTGGCGGAATACACATGCCGTCACATGGCGATGATGCACCGCACTATCGACGGTGCGCGAGTCCCGCACGAGGAGAGGGCAATGAAACGAGGCCGTAGCGGCAGGGGGCTGATTGTCCCGATCATCCTGATTGCGCTGGGCGCGATCTTTCTGGCGCAGAACAGCGGCATCCTGCCCGCCCATATCGTGCGCGAAGGATGGCCGGTGCTGTTGATCGCCATAGGTGCGATCCTGCTCGTGCGCCGTTTCGCCTGGCGCCGTGTCGACCGGCGCGGGCCGGAGCAATGAGCGCGCGCCCGGAAGGGCTGCTGCGCTGGCAGTGGCGCGGCTACGCCCGCAATCACAATCACCCGCGCAGCTTGCTGCTGCACATCGTCGCCGTGCCGATGTTCATGGCCGGCAATGTGCTGTTCGTCTACGGCGCGCTGGCGCTTTCCGTCCCGGCGGTGGCGCTTGGCGTGCTGTGCATGGCCTTGTCCATGATGCTGCAAGGCCGCGCCCACCGGCTTGAGGCTGTCAGGCCCGAACCGTTCGCCGGCCCGCTCGATATCGCGTTGCGCATCCTGGCCGAGCAGTGGATCACGTTTCCGCGCTTTGTCCTGTCGGGCCAATGGTGGGCCGCGTTGCATGGCCGTGCGGCCGGCGATGACGGTAGCGAAGCCGGCGGCAAGGTGGCCCAGCGTACATGCGGGCCGGGCAAAGGGTGCCAGAGCTTATGAGCGGCTATTACAATAGCGATCAGTCATCCCCGACTTGTCCTGCGGCTGCGGTAGCGCCGGCAGGACCGGCGCCATTTTCCCCGTCGCGCAGGGAGGCCTTGCCCACATGAAATCGCTGGATCGGCTAGATCGCTGCCCCGCCGCCATTCCTTCCCGGATCTCGATCCTCGCACGCGACCTGTTGTTCGTGCTGTGCATCAACACCTTGATCGCCGTCAGCCTCAACTATGGCTTCCGTACCGGTGGCTCGTTGTGGCACAACTTCGTCTATAGCCACCTGATCGGCCTGTCGATCTGGCTGCTGATCGATGTCGCCCGCGTGCTGATCTGGTGGAACGAGCGGCCCAGGCGCTGGCCCTTCCTGTGCCTGACCGCCATTGCCGTGCCGCTTGGCGTGATCATGGGCAGCTGGGCGACGCGCATCCTCCTTAACGAGCCGGCGAAGTCCTTCGAGGAAGCCGCCGACACGCTGCGCATGTGCCTGGTGGTCGGCATGCTCGCTTCGGCCAGCATGATCTATTTCTACTGGTCCCGGGAGAAGCTCGCCCACCTGGAACGGCAGGCCGCGCTCGACGCCCTGCAGCGCGAGGAGGCGGAAAAGCAACTGGTGCGCGCGCAGCTCATGGCCTTGCAGGCACAGATCGAGCCGCACTTCCTGTTCAACTCCCTGGCCAACCTGGATTGCCTGATCGCCACCGACCAGCAGGCCGCCCGGCGGCTGCTGCAGCGGCTGATCGGCTTCCTGCGCATGTCGCTGTCGCATACGCGCGCCGAGCAATGCACGCTGCGCCAGGAGTTCGAGTTGCTGCGCAGCTATCTCGACATCCAGGCCCTGCGTTTCGGCACGCGCCTGAGCTATCAGATCGAACTGCCGCCCGAGCTGGCGGAAGTGGAGATCCCGCCCATGCTGATCCAGCCGCTGGTGGAGAACGCGGTCACCCACGGCATCGAGCCATGCATGCGTGGCGGCAGCATCGTGCTGTCGGCGCGCGCGCAGGGCGAGAACGCGGTACAGGTGGTGATCCAGGATACCGGGGTGGGGTTCGGGCATGCCGTGACCAAGGGCTCCGGCCTGGGCCTGACCCATGTGCGCGAGCGGYTGGCGCGTATTTTCGGGGCGTCGGCCAGCATGCAGATGGAAGAAAACACGCCGCGCGGCGTGATCGTCCGGCTGACCTTGCCCGTCGTGCGGCTGGCGGCGCCAGTGCCCGTGCCGGCGCCAGCGCCGGCGCCGGCCAGCGCCCCTGCCGGACTCGGGATGGCCCCCGTTACCCGTGCCGCGCATGGCGTTTCTCATCCCTGAGGCGGCTGACTGCCACAGCCGCCCCGGTCTCAACCGCCGTTC
>NZ_JBFTLX010000289.1:0-8248 GCF_056396665.1 Cupriavidus sp. 05T313
GTTTACGATCTGCATAGGTGGCGCACGCCCGGCCCGCGCATTGTGACCGCGCGGTAACTGCCTGATTGGAAAGGCGAAATTATAGCGCCTTGAAGGCCTCGTGCTGGTCTTTTCCGAGCGGCCGGGTTGGTCTTGCCGTGCGGTCCGTGGCGCAAAGAAGGCGGGCGAGGACATGCCGAGCCGGTACAATTACGCCCATGTCTGCACCTCGCTTCGTTCATCTCCGTCTCCATTCCGAATACTCCGTCGTCGATGGCATCGTGCGTCTTGAGGACGCCGTCGAGGCCGCCGCCGCCGATGGCATGGGCGCGCTCGCCCTGACCGACCTGGCCAACGCCTTCGGCCTGATCCGCTTCTACAAGGAAGCGCGCGGCGGCGGCGTCAAGCCCGTGGTCGGCGCCGACGTCTGGCTGACCAACGCCGACGATCGCGACAAGCCCACGCGGCTGCTGCTGCTGGTCCAGGACCGGCGCGGCTACCTCAACCTGTGCGTGCTGCTGTCGCGCGCATGGCTGTCGAACCAGTACCGCGGCCGCGCCGAGATCGATCCGGCCTGGTTTGACGAGGCCGGTGAAGAGGGCCTGCCGTTGGCCACTGGCATGATTGCTCTTTCCGGGGCCATGGGCGGTGATATCGGCGTGGCGCTGGCCAATGGCAATGAGGCGGTAGCGGCACAAGCCGCGGCGCACTGGGCCAAGGTCTTCCCGCAGCGTTTCTACATTGAACTGCAGCGTGCCGGCCAGCCCGGCACCGATGCCTATGTGCAGCAGGCGGTGCAGTTGGCGGCCAAAATGCGCCTGCCGGTGGTGGCAACGCATCCGGTGCAGTTCATGACCGCCGACGACTTCACCGCGCACGAGGCCCGCACCTGCATCGCCGAAGGCGAACTGCTGGCCAATCCGCGCCGCACGCGGCGCTTCACCACCGACCAGTATTTCAAGTCCCAGGACGAGATGTGCGCGCTGTTCGCCGACATCCCGTCCGCGCTGGAAAACGCGGTACAGATCGCGCGCCGCTGCAACCTCACGCTGGAACTGGGCAAGCCGCGCCTGCCGCTGTTCCCCACGCCCGACGGCATGTCGCTCGACGACTACCTCGTGCACCTGGCCAAGGAAGGCCTGGAAAAGCGCATGGCGGTGCTGTTCCCCGACGAGGCTGTGCGCGAGGCCAAGCGCCCCGAGTACTACGCCCGGCTGGAGTTCGAGACCGGCACCATCATCAAGATGGGYTTCCCRGGCTACTTCCTGRTSGTGGCSGACTTYATCAACTGGGCCAAGAACAATGGCGTGCCGGTAGGGCCGGGGCGCGGCTCCGGCGCTGGCTCGCTGGTGGCCTATGCGCTCGGCATCACCGACCTGRACCCGCTCAAATACGCGCTGCTGTTCGAACGTTTCCTGAACCCGGAACGGGTTTCGATGCCCGACTTCGACATCGACTTCTGCCAGCACGGCCGTGATCGGGTGATCACTTACGTGAAGGAGAAGTACGGACACGCAGCCGTCTCGCAGATCGCGACTTTCGGCACCATGGCCGCAAAGGCCGCGGTGCGTGACGTGGGCCGCGTGCTTGACCTGGGCTACGGTTTCGTCGACGGCATCGCCAAGCTGATTCCGTTCAAGCCGGGCAAGCTCGTCACCATCGAGGAAGCCAAGAAGGAAGAGCCGCTCCTGACCGAGCGCGAGAAGAACGAAGAGGAAGTGCGCCAGTTGCTGGAGCTGGCRCAGCGCGTGGAAGGCATGACGCGCAACGTCGGCATGCACGCCGGCGGCGTGCTGATCGCGCCAGGCAAGCTGACCGATTTTTGCCCGCTCTATACCCAGGGCGCGCAGAACGACGGCATGAGCGGCGTGGTCAGCCAGTACGACAAGGACGACGTGGAAGCGGCAGGCCTGGTCAAGTTCGACTTCTTGGGCCTGACCACGCTGACCATCCTGGACTGGGCCGAACGCTATATCCGCCGGCTCGATCCGACCAGGGCGGACTGGAACTGCAGCCACATTCCGCTCGACGATGGCCCCGCCTTCGACATCCTCAAGACGGCCAACACGGTAGCCGTGTTCCAGCTGGAAAGCCGCGGCATGCAGGGCATGCTGAAGGACGCCAAGCCCGACCGCTTCGAGGACATCATCGCGCTGGTGGCGCTCTACCGCCCGGGCCCGATGGACCTGATTCCCAGCTTCTGCGCGCGCAAGCACGGCCGCGAGAAGGTGGAGTACCCGGACCCGCGCGTCGAGCCGGTGCTCAAGGAGACCTACGGCATCATGGTCTACCAGGAGCAGGTGATGCAGATGGCGCAGATCATCGGCGGCTACTCGCTGGGCGGCGCCGACTTGCTGCGCCGCGCCATGGGTAAGAAGAAGGCCGAGGAAATGGCCCAGCACCGCGAGCTGTTCCGCGCGGGCGCGGCCAAGAACGGCCTGACCGCCGAGAAGGCCGACGACACCTTCGACCTGATGGAGAAATTCGCGGGCTACGGCTTCAACAAGTCGCACGCGGCCGCCTATGCGCTGCTGGCCTATTACACGGCCTGGCTCAAGGCGCACCATCCGGCCGAATTCATGGCAGCCAATATGTCGCTCGCCATGGACGACACCGACAAGGTCAAGATCCTGCACGAGGATTGCAAGCTCAACCACCTCAAGGTGCTGCCGCCCGACGTCAACGCCAGCGAATACCGCTTCGCGCCGACCGATGCCAAGACGATCCGCTACGGCCTGGGCGGCATCAAGGGCTCGGGGCAGGGCGCCATCGAAGACATCCTGCGCGCTCGCGAGGAAAAGCCCTTCACCGACCTGTTCGACTTCTGCGAGCGCGTCGACCGCCGCCAGGTCAACCGCCGCACCATCGAGGCGCTGATCCGCGCCGGCGCCTTCGACAGCCTCAATGACAATCGCGGCCAGCTGCTTGCCTCCGTGTCGCTCGCGATGGAGGCCGCCGAGCAGAAGGCTGAGTCGGCCAACCAGGTCTCGCTGTTCGACCTGATGGCCGACGCCGGTGAATCGCACCGTCCCGAACTGGTCGACGAGCCGCGCTGGGCGCCCAAGCGCACGCTGCAGGAAGAAAAGCAGGCCCTGGGGTATTACTTCTCGGGGCACCTGTTCGATGCCTATCGTGACGAAGTCGGCCGCTTCCTCAAAGGCACGCTGGCCGGGCTGGAGAAGGAAGTACAGGGCAATGGCGGCGGCTATGGCCGCGATGTGCGCGGCAAGGTGATCGCCGGTGTCATTACCGGCATGCGTACCCAGATGACGCAGCGCGGCAAGATGCTGATCGTCTTGCTCGACGACGGCACCGGGCAGGTCGAGATGACCGTGTTCAACGAATTGTTCGACGCCAACCGCCATATGTTCCGCGAGGACGAGATGGTGATCGTGCAAGGCAACGCCCGCCATGACACCTTTACCGGCGGCGTGCGTTTCACCGCCGAATCGGTGATGGACCTGGTGGCGGCGCGCGCCAAGTACGCCGAAGCGGTCGGCCTGGCTTTCAATGGCAATGCCTCTACCGAGCTGTTGCGCGAACTGCTCACGCCCTACCTGGCGACGGTGGCCAACAGCCCTGGCTTGCCGGTGCGCATCAGCTATGCCACCACCGGTGCCCGCTGCGAGGCGGAGCTGGGCCGGCAATGGCTGGTCACGCCGTCCGAGGATGCGCTCGCGAGCTTCCGCTCGGCCTTGTCGGGCGAGAACGTTCGCATGCTGTACGGCTGACCCGGGCTGCCGGCAGGGCGGCAACGGCATTGCGCCGCCCTGATCGGTATTGCTGCCATCCCGTCATTCCATGGATCACACAAGCCCCGCATGGCTAAGCAACGCATCCTCTTTCACCTGACTCACTTCCTGCGCGGCGGCATCGAGACCTCGCTGGTGTCGCTGCTCGCCTCGCTGGATCGCGAACGCTTCGAGATAGGCCTGACCCTGACCTATCCGACCGAAGCACTGGAGACCCATTTCCGCGCGCTGTTGCCGCCGGACGTCAAGCTCCACATCCTCGCGCCGGAAGCCTGGCTGTCGCGTTGCCGGCAACTTAAGAAAGCGGGCAAGCTGGGCCCGCTTGGCAAGATCTACGAGGAAGTGCTGCTGCCGCCGCTGCGCAAGCCGCTGGTCAACCGGCGCTTTCGCGGCATCCTGCGCGACTATGACCTGGTGATCGACTACGACATGTCGCTGTCGCGGCTGACAGGGCGGTTGCCAGTGCCGATGATTGGCTACCAGCATTTCAGCGTGGCGCACCTTGAGCGCGAGAACCGCCGCAAGCTGCGCAAGCTGCGGCGCCAGTGCCGCGAGCACTATGACCGCATCGTCGTGCTCAATGACACCATGCTGGCGGATGCGCGGGCGCTGATTCCCGAGGCGGCCGGCAAGTTCATCCGCCTTTACAACGCCACCGATCTCGACCGTATTCGCGCGCTTGGCAAGGCACCGTTCAGCCCGCCGGCCCATCCCTACATCGTTTCGGTGGGGCGGCTGGAGGAGAGCCAGAAGGATTTCACCACGCTGCTGCGGGCCTACGCGGCGCTGGTCAGGGGCACGGGTTTGCGCGAGCGGCTGGTGCTGGTGGGCGACGGCGCTTCACGCGGCCGGCTTGAGGCGCTCGCGCGCGAGCTGGGTATCAGCGAGCGCGTCAGCTTTGCCGGCTTCCAGCCCAATCCCTATGCCTGGATCCACCATGCGCGGCTGATGGCATTCAGCTCCAAGATGGAGGGACTGCCGAATGTGCTGCTGGAAGGCATGGCGCTCGGCCAGTTCGTGGTGAGCACCGATTGCCCTGTGGGCCCGCGCGAGATCCTGGCCGAGGGCAAGGCCGGGCTGCTGACGCCGGTTGGCGATGTGCCCGCGCTGGCGGAGGCGATTCGCCGCGGGCTGGAGGACGAGCCGCTGCGTGCCCGGCTGCTGGCCTATGCGGCGGTCCATATCGAGCAGATGGGCTTTGGCCCGACCTCGGCAGCTTTCGGCGCTTGCGTCGACGATCTGCTGGGCGCTCCATGCACGGGGGCGGCAACCCCTACCGCGGCTGCTCCTGCCGCTTCTGCTGCTGCAGGTACCACAGCTTGATGTACTTGTAGTAGCTGGCCTGGCCGTTCATCAGCGCCACGCCGAGGCCTTGCGCGCCATCCAGAAAGCCGCGGCGCAGCAGGTAGGTCCGCAGGAAGGCCCAGGCGCCATGCAGCGCGGCGCCGGCGGGCGAGGCCGTCTTGCCGCGCGCCAGGCCCTGCCGGGCGCCCAGGGTGGAGTATTGGTCGATCTTGCGCAGCACCTGCGAAAAGTCGTCGTAGGTGTAATGCAGCAGCGGCGTGTTCAGCTTGCCGGTGGGGCCGTCGGAGATCACGCGTTCATGCACGAGATCGTCGGTGAAGCGGGCGCGGCCGCGCCGGAACAACCGTGTGACGTAGTCGGGATACCAGCCGCCGTGGCGGATAAAACGGCCGCAGAAACGCGACAGGCGCGGCATTTCGTAGGCGTCGGCCTGGCCGGACGCGATCGCCGCGAGGATCTCGTCGCGCAACTCGGGAGTGACCCGTTCGTCGGCGTCGATGGAGAAGATCCAGTCGCTGTCGGCCTTCGACACCGCCAGGTTTTTCTGGGCGCCGAAACCCGGCCAGTGCTCGGTTTCGAAGACCTCGGCACCCAGGCTGCGGGCCAGTTCGACCGTCCCGTCCTGGCTACCCGAATCCACTATAATCGCGCGGTCGCACCAGGACACGCTTTCCAGGCACTCCCGGATATTGTGTGCCTCGTTTTTTGTAATTAGTACGACTGAGATTCTCATAGAGTTTGCTTATGGTGTTTCGTGCGACCAAACAGGCATGGCTGRCCAACGGGCTGGTCCTTGCTTTCCCCGTGCTGCTGCTGAGCGTACCGCGCRGCGCGGGCATCTTCATTGGCGCGGTGGTGCTGGCCATGCTGCTGGGCTGGCGGGGCATGGGCCTGACCATGGCGTGGTATCGCTCCCTGCTGGTCCCGCTCGGGCTAGCCATTCTAGCGGTACTTGTGGTGTGCATCGCATCCAAGCTGCTCTTCGGCCTGCGCTGGAGCGCGATCGATAACCCCACGCGCGTGCTGCTGGCCCTGCTGACCTGCCTGGCGGTGCTGCGGCATCGCCCGGACAGCCGCATGCTCTGGTACGGGATTCCACTGGCGCTGGTGTCCTGCCTGCTGATCGTGGCGTACCAGTTCCTGGTGCTGCATGATGACCGCCCGGCGGCGTGGACCCAGCCTATCGCCTTTGCCAATATGGTGGCGGCGTTCGGGCTGATCGGATTTGCGCGGCCGGGCCATCGCCGGCTCGACCATGCGCTGGCATGGGGGGGGCTGGTGGTGGCGGGTGCCGTGCTGGTCCTCAACGGATCGCGTGGCGCCTGGCTGTCCCTGGCCCTGACCATGGTCCCGCTGCTCGCGGTGCGCTACCGCCGCATTCGGCTGCCGGCCTTTATCGGCATGGTGGCATTGCTGGCGGCGTTAGCGGGTGCGCTCTATCTGGTGCCGGGCAGCCCGGTCGCCAAGCGGGTGGACCTGGTCGGCCAGGATGTTGCGCAGTTCGAGGCCGGCAATGCGGATACCTCGACCGGCGCGCGCCTGCTGATATGGCAAATGGCGGCCACGGCGTTCGCAGCGCATCCATGGAGCGGGATCGGCTTGAGCCAGTTCCGCCAGCTGACGGAGGCACTGCCGGCCTGCCAGGTCAGCCGCAGCCACCAGTTCTGCCTGGAGCATGCCCACAACGACGTGATGGAGGCGCTTGCCACCATGGGCGTGCCCGGCCTGATTGCCGTCATGTCGATTTTCCTGGTGCCGGCCTGGCTGTTCTTCGGGCTCTTGCGCCAGAGCCGCCGCCAGGGCGACGAGCGTGGCGAGTGCCTTGCCGCGGCCGGACTGGCGGTCGTCATGGCCAGCCTGATTGGCGGCCTGACCCAGGTCACGATGGCCCACCAGGCAAGTATCGTTTTCTATGCCGGCGTGATCGGGCTCTTGCTCGGGCTGGCTGCAGTACAAGCAAAGTATCCCCGGACCGACGGGGTGGAGAAACCGTGAAAGTCCAAGAACAAAATGCACCCCCGGCACAGGAAGCCGACACCCTGAAGCGAGTCTGGTCATACCTGCGTCCGGAAATGCGCATCTTCATCGTTGCCATCATCGCGATGGCGGCTGTGGCGGGCGCCGAAGGGATCATGCCGAAGGTCGTCAATGACCTGCTCGACAACGGTTTCGGCGGCGCATATGCCGGCAAGCTCTGGCACGTGCCGGCGCTGCTGATTGGCGTGGCACTGGTACGCGGGGTGGCGCAGTTCGCTTCCGGCTACCTGCTCGCCCTGATCTCCAACCGGGTGCTGCTGAAGATGCGTATGCAGATGTTCGAGCGCATGCTGCATGCGCCCGCGCTGTTCTACCATCGCAATACCGCGGCGTCGCTGATCAATGCGGTGATCTTCGAAGTCAACCAGGTCATGCAGATCCTGACCGGCGTGCTGATCACCCTGGTGCGCGATTCGCTCACCGTGTTGGCGCTCCTTGTCTACCTGTTCTATACCAACTGGAGCCTGACGCTGGTGGTGGCGGTGATCCTGCCGGTGATCGGCTTCGTCATGGCCAAGGTCAATCGCCGCCTGCGCCGCCTCAATCGCGACCACCAGGCGCTGACCAACACCGCCGCCTACGTGGTCGAGGAAGCCGCCGGTGGCTACAAGGTGGTCAAGCTGCATGGCGGCGAAGCCTATGAGACGTCGCGTTTCGCGGCCATGGCTGAGCGCCTGCGTGGCTATTCCATGCGCATGGCAGTGGCGGGCGGGCTGAACCAGCCCGTCACGGCATTCCTGGCGGCGCTGGCTCTGTCGGTCATCCTCACCATCGCGATGATCCAGTCGCAGACCAACCACACCACGGTGGGCAGCTTCACCGGCTTTGTGATGGCGATGCTGCTGCTGGTCTCGCCGCTCAAGCACCTGACCGACCTGAACCAGCCGCTGCAGCGCGGCCTGACCGCGGCCGAGATGATCTTCGGCCTGATCGATGAGCCGGTCGAGCCGCAGAACGGCGGGCTGCCGCTTGAGCGCGCGCGTGGCGAGCTGGTATTCGAGAAGGTGGGCTTCCGCTACGGCGATGCCGCCCGTCCGGCGCTGGACAACATCCACTTCAACGTCAGCGCCGGCGAGGTGGTGGCGCTGGTGGGGCCGTCGGGCAGCGGCAAGACCACGCTGGTCAACCTGGTGCCGCGCTTCTTCGACCCGACCGAGGGCCGCATCCTGCTGGAC
>NZ_JBFTLX010000290.1:0-13088 GCF_056396665.1 Cupriavidus sp. 05T313
GCGGAAAAGAGGGGGCCATGTTTGAGCATCGCCTTAAGGCGATGTGAGTTTGGCCCCCGGCCGCTCTTTTCGCCTGCCGACGAGGAGGGKGTCGCCCCATCCGGCGCGCCTTTTTTGCCTACTTTTTTGGCAAGAGAAAAAAGTAGGTCGCCTCCCCGAAGGGGAGGTGAAACTGCCTTTGACTTTAAGGTTTTAAGCCTTTGACGTTAAAGCCCCTAACAACAGCCCCCGCCCCCCAAAAAAAACTCACTCCACCCCCCGCCCCTCCCCAAACCCATCCCTCAACTCCCTCTTAAGCACCTTCCCAATCGCACTCCGCGGCAGCCCCTCAACCAACTCCACCACAGCAAGCCGCTGCGTCTTCCCCACCTGCCCATTAGTCCAGGCCATCAAGTCCTCCCCCGACACCCCGGCCCCTTCCCTACGCACCACAAACGCCACCGGCGTCTCCCCCCATCGCTGCGATGGCACCCCTACCACGGCGCAGTCCACCACTTCGGGATGCTGCAGCAGAATGCCTTCGAGATCGCTGGGGTAGATATTGAAGCCGCCGCTGATGATCATGTCCTTCTTGCGGTCCATCAGCGTGAGGAAGCCATCTTCGTCAAAGCGGCCGACATCGCCGGTGCGGATAAAGAGCTTGCCGGTGGCGTCGCGCCATTCCGCGGCCGTGGTCTTTTCCGGCTGCTTGTGATAGCCCGCCATGATGATGTTGGAATGCCCGACAACCTCCCCGATCTCGCCCACGGCAACCTCGACGCCGTTGTCGTCGATCAGCCGGATGTCGTGCCCTTCCATCGGCTTGCCGACGGTATGGAGCTTGTTCGGGAATTCGTGCGCCGCCAGCACGCAACTGCCGCCGCCTTCGGTCATGCCGTAGTACTCCACCAGGCCGCCCGGCCAGCGCTTGAGGATCTCGCCCTTCAGCGCGGCCGCGAGCGGTGCGCTGGTGGAGAACTTCATCTTGAATGCCGACAGGTCGTATTCGCCGAAATCGCCGCGGGCCATCAGGCGCTGGTATTGCACCGGCACCAGCATGGTGTGCGTGACGCGATGCCGCGCCGCCAGTTCGAGATAGCGTTTCGCATCGAACTTTGGCATCAGCACCGCGGTGCCGCCCAGCGCCAGCGTGGGGATGAAACTCACCAGCGTGGTGTTGGAGTAAAGCGGCGTGGAGATCAGCGTGACCGCCTCGCGCCCGTAGCCGCCGCTTTCCTGGACACGGCGAATCTGGTTCCAGCGCAGGGCGTGGCCGTGCACGATGCCTTTTGGCGTTCCCGTCGTGCCCGACGAGTAGATGATGTTGAACACTTGCTCCGGCCTGACGGGATGCTCCCGCGGGCGGCTGCCTTGCGGCGCCAGCCAGGCTTCGAAGGACAGCCCGGCGGGCGCGCCGCCCAGGCCGACGAGCCGGGCCTGGATGTCGTCCCTGACCGGCGCGATCTCGCGCAGGACATCCGCATCGGCGAAGAGCAGCCGTGCATCGGAGTCCTGCACCATGCCCGCCAGGCTGGCCGGCGTGGAGGACGGCGCGAGCGGCACCAGGGCGACGCCGGCGCGCAGGCCGYCGATCAGGATCGCCGCGTACTCGACGGAAGCTGCCGCGCACACGGCAAGCGCAGCGCCGGGCTCCAGGCCGTCACGCTGCAATGCGGCCGCAACGCGGTCAACCAGTTCGTCGAATTCGGCATAGGTGAGCGAACGGCGGTCGTCGACCACCGCAACATGCCCGGGTTGCTCGGCCGCGTGCAGCCGGACGCAGCCGGCCAGGTTGCCAATCGGCTGCGCCAGAAGTTCTGTGATGCCCATGGGAATTTCCTGTCTCCACTTGACGTCGCGACCGGCCGTTCTGGAAGAGCGGCCGGTCGCGCGCAGATTTATTGTCCTGAACGGCCGGGCACCCGGCGTTCATCCATGTGCCCGCCGGTTTTACGGCTGGCCGGGGAGAATTCTCGCATGGACGCGGCAAGGCTGCCGCGGGTGATGCCCGGCGCGCGGCGGGACTGGGCGCATCCCCCGCACGCTTGCAGGAAAACAGGAACCTGTCGCGGCGCCTGATGCGCGGCGTTTAGAGCGGGCCACTATCCCCGATCCAGTATGGCGCGCGCCCATAGTACTCGTGCAGCGTGGCGCCCCACTGCGGGTCGGCCATGGACGGCCAGTTGTCCTTGTCGAAGCCCGGCGCGTCCTTGATCCGTTGCGCGGTCACGCCGATGCGGAAGCACTTCTCGTCGGCGTCCAGGGTGAGCGCGCCCCAGGGAATGGCGTGGAGGGTGTCGCCCATCCCGAGAAACCCGCCGCTGGTCAGCACCGCGTAGGCAATGCGGCCGCCACGTACGTCGAGCATGATCTCCGAAATCTTGCCGACATGCTCGCCGTCGGAGGAATAGACTTTGTCGCCTTCCAGCGTCGAGGCCGCCATGACGTCCGGGCCGGGGCCGTCGCCGATCCCGCCTCCGACAATGGCCGCGCCACGGCCGGCGGCGGTCGCGCCACGATTGAGTGCATTGCGATCGAGTTCATTCATGTTCGTCTCCTGATAAGGGTCGTGCCGAAGTGCGCGCAACGAACATGCCAGGACGGCGTTGCCGGCGGCATCGCCTTTCCGGCCTCCGGGTCACGGGAAGAATTACAAAGCCGGTAATTTTCCATGCCTTGCGCCGGCCCGGCGGCATGGCTGCCCACCGGCCTTGCCGGCGGCACGCGCGCCGCGTCACCAAGGCTGGCGCATGGCACGGAACATGCGCCGAGCATATGACCTCGCTTGCGCCGACCCAGGACGCGCAGGCGAATGAGCCGCCAGGTCCACGCTGCGTGCAGCGCACGCGGCACCCTCGCCCGAACGCCCCCCCTCTCAGGAGCACCACGAATGGAAACCCAAGGCAATACCCAATTCCCCGCCCAAAACGATTCGCCGGGTTTCGCCGGCAAGGTAGGCGCGGCAACCGCAAACGTCATGGACGCGGCTAAAGACGCCGGCAAACAGGTCGGCACGGTCGCACGGACCGAAGCCTACGGCCTGAAGCGGGAGCTCGATGACCTGATTGCCCGTATCCCCACCTTGTCGGGGGCTGCGCTGGATCAGGCCAAGGAAGAGTTCCTGAACAAGATGAACGCTACCCGGGACGCCGCGAAAGGCATTTCCGATAACGTGCGCCAGCAACTCTCCCAGCGCGCCGAAGACACCGCCGCCTACGTCAAGGCGCAACCCCTGCGCTCGATGGGCATAGCGGTCGGGGCCGGCATCATCCTGGGCCTGTGGATGTCCAACCGGAGCGGCCGCGCCACAGGCTGAAACCCGGACCACGCCCGCTTGCGCCCGGCCGGGCATCCCGTGCCGGGCGCCATCATGCGGACGCTTCGTAGTCCACCTGGTGCCGCGCGATGCGCAGGTCGCCAAGCTCGGCCTTCACGCGCAGGTGCTCCGGATGGCTGGCGTAGCCTTCCAGCGCCGATTGCGACTCGAACTCGGAGTACAGGACCACGTCGCAGGCGTAGTTGACCCTGCTGGCGTCCACGCCGACCTCCAGGTGGCGCAGTCCCGGGATCCGGCCGCGCAGCCCTTCGAAGGCAAGCTTCAGCCGGGCCACGCCGTCCTGCTTGTCCACTTCGGTTTCCCCGCGCAGGTTCCACATCACGATGTGTTTGACAATGGGCACGTCTCCTCCTTTCCGGATCTCAGGCCGGCGGAAAACCGGCCTTCTGCGGCCACAGGTTGGCAAAGGCATGGACGGTCGACTGCCCATACACACCGGCCTTGGTAAAGGGCTCGGCTTCCAGCCACGCCTGCGCTTCCGCCCGCGAGGCAAAGTCGATCACCAGCAGGCTGCCGACCATGGTGGCGCCGTCGTCGCCCAGCAGCGGGCCCGCAAAGGCGACGCTGCCCGCCCTGGCGCCCAGATAGGCCTTGTGCTCCGGGCGCACCCGGGCGCGCAGTTCGCCGGTGCCGGGCTTGTCGAGAAGATGGAATACAAACAACATGCGGGCTTACCTCCGTGTTGACGATGACGTTGACGATGAAGCCGGCGCCGACGGCGCCGGGTTGAGGATGAAATCGAAGTCCAGCGTGTAGAACGGCCTGGCGGATGCCGTACCGTCGGGCGCGATGCCGGGCTCATGCCGCACCCAGTCTCCGATCAGGGAACTGCGCACACCGAAGACCGCATCCGAATCCAGGTACTCGCCGCCCTCGCGGAACACATGGGTGATGAGCGTCTCGTACCCCGGTGCGGTGATCATGAAGTGCAGGTGGGCCGGGCGCCACGGGTGGCGGCCCATGGCGTCGAGCATGCGCCCCACCGGCCCGTCGTGCGGGATCGGATAGCACTCCGCGACGATCGACTTGAAGTGAAAGCCGCCGTTGGCGTCGGCGGTCAGCGCGCCGCGCCCCTGATGGCCGTCGCGCCCGCTCTGCTGCACGTCGTAGAAGCCATCGGAATCCGCCTGCCACACTTCCAGCCTGGCATGGGGCACCGCCTCGCCCGTCACGCTCCTGACCTGGCCGCTGACGTAACACGGCTCGCCGGTCATGCCGTTGCCCACATCGCCGCCCAGTTCATACTCCGGCGCGCCATCCACATAGAAGGGCCCGAACACCGTGGCCTCGGTGCAGCCGCGCGGCTTCTTGTGGTTCTGCGCCGTGACCAGCGTGGACAGGCCCAGCGTGTCGGACAGCAGGATGAACTCCTGCCGGCTGTCGGTGCAGGTATGGCCGATTTCGGTCAGGAACCTGATCCCTTCGGCCCATTCGGCCTCGGTGAGACGCACCTCGCGGGCAAAGGCGTGCAGATGCTGGACCAGGCTGGTCATGATCTCCTTGAGCCGCCCGTCCGGCATATCGGCGTGCCGCGCCAGCACCGCCTGGGTAATGGTTTCTTCGTCTAGATTGCGCATGGTGTCTGTTCTCTGGTTGTCGATCTGTCGATCGTCCGGGCGCCGGGCTGTGAATCTCAGGCCTTGGCCGCATCCTCCCAGCGCGGGCAGCTGCGCTTGCTCGCCGGGACATCGATCGATTGGTAGTTCGTCTTGTCCACCACCGTGGCCGGCAGCACGATGCTCTGGATGACCGGCATGCCGCGCAGCTTGCGAATGGCGGCCATCGTGCCCAGGCAGCCCTGGGCAAATCCATTGTAGTCACCGGTCGCGAGCAAGGTACCCGCCTTGATGGCATCGATCGCCTCCTGGGTGCCGTTGATGCCGGACACCAGTGCCTTGCGGTTGGCGCCCTGCAGCGCCTCGATGGCGCGTGACGTTGACCACCGGGATGTTCGCCGCGTTGATCTTCTTCACGCCCGGCCCCATCGCCTTGTAGTCCACCGGAACGAAGACGATGGCGTCGGCCTTCTTGACGATCACGTCTTCGACCTGGCTCATCTGTTCCGGGATGCTGTCCGGCTTGGTCGGGATGTAGTGGGTGACGCGGGCGTTCATGCTCTTGGCCGCCGCGTCCGCGCCCTGGCGCACCACCTGGAAGAACGGATTGGTCTGGTTCTTGGTGAATACCGCGATGCGCTCGCCGTCCGCGTGGGCCGGCGCCGCCAGCATGCCGAGGGCCAGCACGCCTGCCAGTTGTTTCAGGTTACGTAGGTTCATGTTGTCTCCTTGGTTTTTGATGAAGGGCCATGCGCGGCGGCGCCCGCCGCCGCGCCGGCAGGATTGCGGCCTGACTTACGGCCTGACACCCAGCCGCTTGCGCGACAGCGTGTCCAGGAATACCGCCAGCACGACGATCACGCCGGTCACCAGGGGCTGCCAGTTGGCGCTCACGGTCAGCAGGTTCATGCCGTTGAGCACCAGCGTCAGGATGATGGCGCCGACCAGCGTGCCGGATACGCGGCCCACGCCGCCGAACAGCGAGGTGCCGCCGATCAGCACCGCGGCAATGGCGGGCAGCGTCAAGGCCTCGCCGATGTCGCCCTCGGCCGAGTTGAGCCGGGCCAGGAACACCAGGCTGGCGATGCCGGCCATCGCGCCGCTCACCAGATACACCAGCACCAGCCGCCGCTTCACCGGAACGCCCGAAAGCCGGGCTGCCACGGGATTCGCGCCGATGGCGTAGATCTCCTGCCCGTAGACGGTCTTCTGCGACATGGCGGTGCCGGCCACCAGGAACAGCAGCATCAGGTAGACCGGGACCGGCACACCCAGCAAGTAGCCGCTGCCGATGGCGCGGAACGCCGGCGGAAAGCCATGGATGGTCTCGCCCGCCATGAACCAGTAGGTGACGCCGTGCAGCACCCACAACATGCCGTAGGTGGCAATGAAGGGCGGGATGCGCAGCATGGCCACCAGCAGCCCGTTGGCCAGGCCGATCAGCGCGCCGGTGCCAAGCCCCGCGCCCACGCCGAGCGTGGTCGATCCCGTGGCCTTCATCACGGTGGCCGCCACGCAGGCCGACATCGCCACATTGGCGCCCACCGACAGGTCCAGCCCGCCGGTGAGGATCACCAGCGTCACGCCGGATGCCAGCAGGAACAGCAGGCTGGCCTGGCGCAGCACATTGAGGATATTGCTCAGCGTCAGGAATGCGTCGGACGCCACGGCAAGCAGCAGGCACAGCAAACCGAGCGCAAACAGCCGGTAGGCAAACGAGCGGGCATCCGCCGAGAGTGGCGGGAACAGAGTCGCCGTGTTCATGCTTTCCCCTTGAAGGATTCGATCAGCAGCACCACCAGCACCAGCACGCCGATCGCCGCCACCTGCACCGACGACTGCACGCCGACGAGGTTGAGCCCGTTGCGCAGCACGCCCACCGCCAGCACGCCCAGCACCGTGCCGGGCAGCCAGCCGTTGCCGCGGTCGAAGGTGGTGCCGCCCACCGCCACCGCGGCGATGGCATCGAACTCCAGCCCGATGGCCGCCGTGGGATGCCCCGCGTTCATGCGTGCGGTGAGCAGCAGCGCGGCCACGCCGGCCATCAGCCCGCCCAGCACATACACCGCGATGAGACAGACATTGATGCGCACGCCGGAGAACTTGAGCGCCTCGCGGTTGCCGCCCAGCGCGAACACATAGGCGCCGAAGCGGGTGCGGTACAGCAGCCAGTGGAACAGGCCGTAGAACGCCACGGCGATCCAGATGGGAAAGGGAATGCCCAGCAGTTGCCCGGAATAGATCAGCGGGATGGTGTCGCCGATGCCCACCACGCTCTGGCCATCGGTGGCCACCAGCGCCAGGCCCTGCGCGGCGCCGAGCGTGCCGAGCGTCGCCACGAAGGGCGGAATCTCCAGYCACGACACCAGCGCGCCGTTGAGCAGCCCGAACGCCAGCCCGGTCAGGAGCGCCGCGCCCAGCGCGAGCGGCAGCGATCCGGTGGACACCATCACCATGGCCAGCACCACGCCGCACAGCGTCAGCACGGCGCCCATCGACAGGTCCAGGCCTTCGGTCATGATGATCAGCGTCATCGGCAAGGCGATCAGCAGCAGGATGGTGGATTGCGTGCCGATGTTCAGCAGGTTGTCCACGCTCAGGAAGCCCGAGCCCGTGGCGCTGAATACCAGCGAAAGCAGCAGCAGCACCCAGACCGAGCCGGGCAGCTTGCCGAACGGCCGGCCCGGCTGCCGCGGTAGTGCGTTGGTATCAAGCATCGTTCATCCCCAGTTGCAGAATGCGTTCTTCGGTCATCTCGCCATGCGCGACCTCGCCGGCGATACGGCCGCCGCGCATGACGTAGGTGCGGTCGCAGACATTGATGATTTCCGGCAGTTCGGAACTGATCAGCAGCACGCCCGCGCCCTGCCTGACCAGGCTGTCGATCAGCGCAAAGATCTCCGCCTTGGCGCCCACGTCGATGCCGCGCGTGGGCTCGTCGAAGATGAACAGCCTGGCTTGCGCCACCAGCCACTTGCCGATCACGATCTTCTGCTGGTTGCCGCCCGAGAGGAATTGCGCAAGCTGGTCGCCATCGGGCGTGGCGATGCGCAGCCGCGCGATCTCGCGCGCGGCCAGCGCCTCGGCCTTGTCGGCGCGATACCAGCGCGAGGGAAACGCGCGCCGCAGGCCGGCCAGCAGCAGGTTGTCCCGCACCGTGCGGATCAGCGCCAGCCCTTCGGACTTGCGGCTTTCCGGGATCAGCGCGGCGCCCAGTTCGCGGGCGCGGTCCGGCCCCCCGGCGAGCCGCTGGCCGAAAATCCTGATTTCGCCCTGCCGGATCGGGTCGGCGCCAAACACGGCGCGCGCCACTTCGCTGCGCCCCGATCCCACCAGCCCCGCCAGGCCGACGATCTCGCCGGCGCGCACTTGCAGGTTGATCTCCGTGATGCCGCTGTCAGCGCTGACGTTGCGCACATCGAGCGCCACCTCGCCCGGCTGCGCGCCGCGCTCGCGGCTATAGCTCATATCGACCTTGCGGCCCACCATGCGCGCCACCAGCTCGTCCGGCGAGGCGTCGCCGGGCAGGCAGGCGCCCACCTTGCGGCCGTCGCGCAGGATGGTGATGCGGTCGCCGAGTGCGAAGACCTCGGCCATGCGGTGCGAGATGTAGATCATCGAGACGCCATCCGCCTTCAGCCGTGCGATCACCGCGAACAGCTTCTCGGTCTCGCGGTCGGACAGCGCGGCGGTGGGTTCGTCCAGCACCAGGATGCGGGCGTTCTGCGACAGCGCCTTGGCGATCTCCACCATCTGCTGCTGCGCCACGCCCAGTTCATGCACCGGCGTGCGCGTGCTCACCTCCATGCCGAGGATGTCGAGGATGCGGCGCGCTTCGGCGTGCATTGCGGCGGTGTCGACGGAGCCGGGAATGCGGCCTGCGGGCTCGCGGCCGAGGAAGATGTTCTGCGCGATGTCCAGGTAGGGCACCAGCGAGAATTCCTGGAAAATCACCGCAATGCCGAGCCGCATGGTGTCGGCCGGGCTGGCGATCGTCACGGGGTTGCCCTCGTGATAGAACTCGCCGGCATCGGCCACATAGACGCCGCACAGGACTTTCATCAGCGATGACTTGCCGGCGCCGTTCTCGCCCAGCAGCATATGCACTTCGCCGGGATAGATGGTGAACGACACGTCGTCCAGCGCCTTCACGCCCGGAAAGTGCTTGCTGATTCCACGCATCTCGAACAGCGGCGTGATTTCCGTGATGGCGTTCATGATGCGAGCCTGTGGATCGCGCCGGCGCCGATGCCGCGCGTGGCAGGTTGTCGATGCATGGTCTCCTCCTTTTCTGGTTGGTGGTTCTTCAGGCGCTGGTGGCGGATTGATGCGGCCGCCGTCCCTTTCGCCCCGGGACATCCCTTGTTCCCTACCGCCCCGCCGCCAGCCGTTCGCCGGACTCGCGCAGCCTCTCAAGCTTGCCCGCCAGCCCGTCCACCAGCAGCCGCCCGTGGCGCTTGCGCGCCCGGCCCGCCACGAACACGCTGTCGATGTTGGCCAGGCTCGCCTGCATCACGATGGCGCTGACGGGGTCGTGCAGCGGCATCATGTTGAGCTTGCGCGCGTCGATCAGGACCAGGTCGGCCTGCTTGCCCACGGCCAGCGAGCCGATGCGGTCTTCCATGCCGAGCATTCGCGCGCCGGCCAGCGTGATCCAGTCCAGCGCGTCGCGGCAGCTCGCCGCATGGGTGGGGCCGATGTCACCGTGCTGTTGCCGGTAGGCGGCATGGTCCAGCGCACGCTGTACGCCCAGCGCAATCCGCGCGGCAATGAACATCTCGCCGGACAGACCCGATTCCAGGTCCACGCCAAGCGACGGCGCCGCGCCCAGCCGCATCAGCCGGCCGGTGATCGGGAAGCCATGGCCCTGCGTCAGTTCGTTCTCCGGCGTCACGGAGAAACTCATCCCCAGGCCGACGAAACGGGCAAGCTGTTCGTCCGTCAGGTTGTTGCCGTGCACGATATTGATATGCGGCCCGAGCAGCCCCGCCCGCTCCAGCCGCTCCCACCCATCCGGCGTGCGCGCGCTGCCGCCGCCCTGGTGCAGGCTGGCCAGCAGGCCGAACTCGCGCGCCAGGGCAAAGTCGTGCAGCGCCACGTCCAGCGTCGAGTAGTGCGGGCCCAGGATGGCCAGGCCGAGGCTAAGCAAGGACGAGCCTTGCAGCCGCTTTGACAAGCGCTCCACCTCGCTGCGCGGGTGCGGCATTTCCCAGAACGGCATGGCGCCGGGCTTGGGGTCGGGCTTGGGCGAGCCGTGCAGGAAGGCCGCGCGGATGCCGGACTGCGCCAGCGCGTCCAGCGCGGCATCGCTATGCGCCGGGGTGGGATTGTTATGGCACCAGTCCACCAGCGTGGTGGTGCCGCAGTCCAGCTGGTTCCAGGCGCCGGCGAGCGTGGCGATGCCAATGTCTTCCGGTGTGAAGCGCGTGGCCAGCCCCGCGTGCATCTGCCGGAAATACCCGGTCAGCGTCCAGCCGGAAGCCACCCCGCGCAGCGCGGTCTGCCAGGTGTGCATATGCGCGTTGACGAAGCCGGGCGCCGCGATAAAGCCGCGCGCGTCGATCCGTTCCGCGTCACCCGCGTCGATGCGCGGCGCGATCGCGGCGATGCGCTCGCCTTCGATCAGCAGGTCGCCGGTGAACTCGCCAAGGGTGGGCTCCATCGTGACCAGGGTCGCCCCGCTTACCAGGATGCGTGACATGAGCGCTGTCCTCCTTAACGCGAAAGGCAAACAAGACGCGGGGGACAAGCGAAGCGGAATGCGAGCATGGAATGGTCTCCTTGGCGCGGCGGCGCTGCCGGTATCCGGCGCGCCACTCTGGCTTTCTTCGGGTGGGCTGTCGTGCCGTGCGCATTCGCCGCCAGCGGCGGAATCAAGCACCTGACATCCGTTGGAACAAACTCTATACTCCCGGAAAACGGAAAAAAACGACGGATCAGGAAATCTTCTTTCCACCTGGCGAGGGAATCCGGCCAGGACAAGGGAGGAGAAGCCGCACACGGGGAGACGCAAGATGGACCGCTGGACCGAATTCGAACTGTTCGTTCAGATCGCCGAACTGGGCAGCATCACCAAGGCTGCCGAGAGCCTGGACATTTCCAATGCGGCGGCAAGCCGCTACCTCGCTTCGCTTGAGGAGCGCCTCTCGGCGCGGCTGATCGAGCGCAACACGCGGCGGCTGTACCTGACCGACGTGGGGCACGAGTTTTTCCGGCGCTGCAAGGGTGTGCTGGCGGAAATGAAAGAAGCGGAGGCGGCCGTGAACGCCAATGTGCTGGAGCCGGGCGGCACGCTGACCATCACCGCCTCGCTGTCGTTTTCCATGAAACACCTGGCGCCGCTGCTGCCCGACTTCACCGCGCTCTATCCGAAGGTGGACGTCAATATCCTCGCGGCCAACCGCTACTACGACATCATGGACAGCGGCATCGACCTGGCCATCCGCACCCGCGAGTTCGAGCCCGACTCCGGCCTCACGGTGCGCCGGCTGGCGGAGACGCGTCGCATCCTGGCCGCTTCGCCGCGCTACCTGGGCCGCATGGGCACGCCGCGCGAGGTCGAGGACCTGCTGCGCCACCAGATGCTGATCTACTCCTACGCGAACCGGCCGCACGAGATGACCTTCACCCGCAACGGCGAGGAGAAATCAGTCACGGTGCGCAGCAAGCTGGAGTCCAACGACGGCCAGGTGATACGCGCCGCCGCGCTGGAAGGCCTGGGCATCCTGGTGCAGCCCAAGTACATCGTCTATGACGATATCGTTGCCGGCCGGCTGATCCCGGTGCTGGACGACTGGGACCTGCCCCGGCTCACCATCAATATCGCCTTCCAGAGCCGACGCTACCTGGCCGCCAAGGTGCGCTTGTTCATCGATTTCCTGGTGGCGCACTTCGAGCGCATGGACTACGAGCGCAAATGGACATCGTGAGGCCGCCGCGCGCTAGGCACTCACCGCCGGCAGGCCGGCGGTGAGCCGCGCCGACTTGATCACCGCCGCGTAGTCGTCGGCGGCCATGCCCTGCGCCGCCGCGCCCTGCAGCATCTGGCCGAGCAGCGCCGTGAGCGACAACGGCACGCGCAAGCTGGCGCCGGCGTCCAGGATCAGCCCAACGTCCTTGAGCATCTGGTCCACGGTGAACGTCGGCGTGTAGTCGTTCTCCACCAGTTGCGCCGACTTGGCCTTGACGATAGGCGCGGCCACCGCGCTGGCGGTGATCACGGACCACATGTCCTGCCATTTGAGGCCGCCCTTGGCGCCCAGCGCCAGCGCTTCGGCAAGCATGCCGGAGGTCAGGCCGATCATCAGGTTCACCACCAGCTTCATCAGGCGGGCTTCCTCGGCTTCGCCGAGGTAGAACTGCGTCGGCCCCAGGGTTGCCAGCAACGGGCGCGCTATCTCGTACGCCGCCGCCGGACCGGAGACCAGCGCCGTCAGTTGCGCGGCTTCCGCCATCTTGTTGTTGCCCGATACCGTCACGCGCAGGTATTGGATGTTCCGCTGCGCCAACATGGCGGCAACGCGGGCGGACGCTTGCGGCGACACCGTGCTGGTATCGATATACAGCGTGCCCGGCGCGGCCAGTTCAGCCAGCCGGGCACCGACCGCCTCGAAGGCCGCGTCGTGCGGCAGGGAGCTGATTACGACATCCTTGCCGGCGATTGCCTCCGCCAGCGAGCCTGCCACCCCGAGCCCTGCCTGACGGGCAGCTTCCAGCACCGCGGGGGACTGGTCGAAGCCTTCGACCGAGTGGCCGGCCGCGGCCAGGTGGCGTCCCATGGGCAAGCCCATCTTGCCGGTTCCGATGAAGCCGATCTGCATGGTTTGTCTCCAGTTCGTTGTGTGCTTGGCGTGATTGCGCGGCGGTTGCGCGCCGGTTGCGTCTCAGTCCGGGCGCAGGCCTTCAAAGGCAGCCTGCAGCAATTCGCGAATCGGCGCGCTTTCGATGGGGCGCGGATTCCAGTAAGGGTTGGCCAGCGCGATTTCGGCGGCACGGTCCAGGTCCTCTCGTTTCATGCCGATATCGCGCAGCGCGGTGGCCGCGCCGTGGCGGGCAGCCAGGTCATGGAGCCCGCGCGCCGCTGAAATGTGCTCGCTGCCAAGGGCACGCCGGATCCTCGCCATCGCTTCCGGCGCGGCACCGGCGTTATAGGCCATGGCGTGCGGCAGCACGACCGTATGCGTTTCGGCATGCGGCAGGTTGAAGCTGCCGCCCAG
>NZ_JBFTLX010000291.1:0-8182 GCF_056396665.1 Cupriavidus sp. 05T313
CACATAGACCTTGTGATCCTGCAGCAGGGTTTTCACCGTGTCGCGCAGCAGCGTGGAATGGTGGCCCGACAGGGGCGCGCATACCAGTACGACCGGCTCATCCTTGAGCAGCTTGATGGTCTCGGGGTCGTCCGCATAGCGCTTGAAGCGCACCAGTTTGCAGAAGGGCTTTTCGATGATGGTCTGTTCGACGATCGGGATGTCCCTGCCGTTGGAGCGTACCGACTTGATATCGAAGCCCGGCTTCTCGTATTCCTTGCCGAGCCGGTAAAGCAGTTCGTAGCCGGCGGCCAGTCGCGTGGCGCCTGGCACCAGGGACATCGGGCTCAGGGGATTGGTGAAGGTCTTGGCTGTAGCCTGCGCCCACGCGGTAAGTGGGTGCAGCATCGAGCGCTGGAATTCGTGCAGCTGGTAAAGCATGACGGGTCCCTATCAGGCTGGGGGCGAAGCTGGAATTCAACGCCTTGATATTACGAATGCAGCAAACACAGAATTGCTAATGTGTTACCGATTATGCTCGTTATCGAACGATCGTGCGATGCAGCATATACCCTAAGGTACGCTTGCATCGGAAAAAGACAAGAGGACAAACGCTGTACTTCTGGCTGACAAATCCAAAAAAATGTAAAAAGATGCGGCCAGACGTGGAAAAGGCGACCGAAGTCGCCTTTCCGTCCACTTTACACGTGTACCGTTACAGCACGGCGGCGATGGCGTCGACCACCGCGTCGATGTTGCGGCTGTTGAGCGCTGCTACACAGATGCGGCCGGTGCCCACGGCGTAGATGCCATGCTCGTTGCGCAGGAGGTCCACTTGCGCCGAGTTCAGGCCCGAGTACGAGAACATGCCGCGCTGGGCCTTGACGAACGAGAAGTCGCCCGGCACGCCCTTGGCGGCCAGCTTGTCCACCAGCGCATGGCGCATCAGCTTGATGCGGTCACGCATTTCGCCCAGCTCCTGTTCCCACATGGCGCGCAGCTCGGGGCTGTTCAGCACGGTGGCGACCACGGTGCCGCCATGGGTCGGCGGGTTGGAGTAGTTGGTGCGGATGACGCGCTTGACCTGCGACATCACGCGCTGGGCTTCTTCCTTGCCCGTGGTGACGATCGACAGCGCGCCCACGCGCTCGCCGTACAGCGAGAAGCTCTTCGAGAACGAGCTCGAGACGAAGAACGGCAGGCCGGATTCGGCGAACAGGCGCACTGCAGCGCCGTCCGGGTCGATGCCATCGGCGAAGCCCTGGTAGGCCATGTCGAGGAACGGGATCAGGTTGCGTTCCTTGATCAGTTCCACCACTTGCTTCCATTGCTCGGGCGAGAGGTCGACACCGGTCGGGTTGTGGCAGCAGGCGTGCAGCACGACGATGGTGTTGGCCGCGTACGACTTCAGCGATTCCACCATGCCGGCGAAATTCAGGCCGTGGCTGGGGGCGTCGTAATAGGTGTAGTTGATCACGGGGAAGCCGGCTGCCTCGAACAGGGCGCGGTGGTTTTCCCAGCTCGGGTCGCTGATGGCGACCTTGGCGTCCGGATACAGGCGCTTGAGGAAGTCGGCGCCGATCTTGAGCGCGCCAGTGCCGCCGAGTGCCTGGGCCGTCACTACGCGACCTTCGGTGATCAGCGGCGATTCCTTGCCGAACAGCAGGGTCTGCACGGCCTGGTCGTAGGCGGCGATGCCTTCGATCGGCAGGTAGCCGCGCGGAGTGGCGGTGGTCAGGCGGGCCTTCTCGGCTTCCTGCACGGCGCGCAGCAGAGGGATTTTCCCTTCGTCGGTGAAGTACACGCCAACACCCAGATTGACCTTGGTCGCACGGGTATCGGCATTGAAGGCTTCATTCAGGCCCAGGATCGGGTCGCGCGGGGCCATCTCGACGGCAGAAAACAAACTCATTTGGGATCTCGTGGTCAACTATGTAACAAAACGGGAAGGCGTAGAATGCTCCGGACTGCGCTCGGGAGTGCGGGCGGCCCCCATCTTGATACCTGGCCGCCAACCCCAAGATTCTAGCGTATCTGCCCGTTTTCCTGAGGTTTTCCCCTACCAGCCTATGTCGAATCTCGTTGAAGTCGCACCCGCGCTGGATGAAGAGAAGTTCGCGACCTTTCCCGGTTCGCCGTTCCAGCTTTACCAGCCTTATCTGCCGGCTGGCGACCAGCCCGAGGCGATCCGCCAGCTGGTCGAGGGGGTGGAGGATGGCCTGTCCTACCAGACCCTGCTGGGGGTGACCGGTTCGGGCAAGACCTTCACCATGGCCAATGTGATTGCCCGCATGGGGCGTCCGGCCATCGTGTTCGCGCCCAACAAGACGCTGGCCGCGCAGCTGTATTCCGAGTTCCGCGAGTTCTTCCCGCGCAATGCCGTGGAGTACTTCGTCAGCTATTACGATTACTACCAGCCCGAAGCCTACGTGCCGCAGCGCGACCTGTTCATCGAGAAGGATTCCTCGATCAACGAGCATATCGAGCAGATGCGGCTGTCGGCCACAAAGAGCCTGCTGGAACGGCGCGACACCATCATCGTGGCCAGCGTCTCCGCCATCTACGGTATCGGCAATCCGTCCGAGTACCACAAGATGATCCTGACGCTGCGCACGGGCGACAAGATCAGCCAGCGCGATGTGATTGCGCGCCTGATCGCCATGCAGTACACCCGCAACGAGACCGATTTCCAGCGCGGCACCTTCCGCGTGCGAGGCGATACGCTGGATATCTTTCCGGCCGAGCATGCCGAGCTAGCGGTGCGTGTCGACATGTTCGACGACGAGATCGATTCGCTGCAGTTCTTCGATCCGCTGACCGGGCGCGTGCGCCAGAAGATCCCGCGTTTCACGGTCTATCCGTCAAGCCACTATGTGACTCCGCGCGAAACGGTGCTGCGGGCGATCGAGGATATCAAGGTCGAACTGCGCGAGCGCCTGGACTTCTTCTACAAGGAGAACAAGCTGGTGGAGGCGCAACGGCTGGAGCAGCGCTCCCGCTTCGACCTGGAAATGCTGTCCGAGCTGGGTTTCTGCAAGGGCATCGAGAACTATTCGCGCCACCTGTCGGGCGCAAGGCCGGGCGACCCGCCGCCCACGCTGGTCGACTACCTGCCGTCCGATGCGTTGATGTTCCTGGATGAGTCGCACGTGCTGATGGGTCAGTTCAACGGCATGTACAACGGCGACAGGGCGCGCAAGACCACCCTGGTCGACTATGGCTTCCGGCTGCCCTCCGCGCTGGACAACCGTCCGCTGAAGTTCGCGGAGTTCGAGGGCAAGATGCGGCAGGTCATGTTTGTCTCGGCCACGCCGTCCAACTACGAGAACGAGCATGCGGGGCAGGTGGTGGAGCAGGTGGTACGGCCCACAGGGCTGGTCGATCCGATCATCCACGTGCGTCCGGCGACCACGCAGGTCGACGATCTGCTGTCCGAGATCCACCAGAAGGTATCCGTCGGAGAGCRCGTGCTGGTGACCACGCTCACCAAGCGCATGGCCGAGCAGCTCACGGAGTTCCTGACCGAGAACGGCGTCAAGGTCCGCTACCTGCACTCGGACATCGATACCGTGGAGCGCGTGGAGATCATCCGCGATCTGCGGCTGGGCACCTTCGATGTGCTGGTCGGCATCAACCTGCTGCGCGAGGGCCTGGATATCCCGGAAGTCTCGCTGGTGGCCATTCTCGACGCGGACAAGGAAGGCTTCCTGCGGGCCGAGCGTTCGCTGATCCAGACCATCGGCCGCGCTGCCCGTAACGTGAACGGCACCGCCATTCTCTATGCCGACCGGATGACCGATTCGATGAAGCGGGCAATCGGCGAGACCGAGCGGCGGCGAGCCAAGCAGGTTGCCTTCAACGAAGCCAACGGCATCGTGCCGCGCGGCGTCGTCAAGCGTATCAAGGACATCATCGACGGGGTCTACGACCCGGGCGAGGTGAAGGCGGAACTGCTGGCCGCGGAAGAGCGCGCCAAGTACGAAGACATGAGCGAGAAGCAGGTCGCGAAGGAGATCAAGCGGCTGGAAAAGCAAATGTTCGAGCACGCCAAGAATCTCGAGTTCGAAAAGGCCGGGCAGGTGCGCGACCAGTTGGCCAAGCTCAAGCGGCAGGTATTCGGCGCCAGCGGCGACGGGGAGCACTTGCCGCCGGCCGCGGCCGCGTCCTGAGGGCGCTCGCCCCTGTGGCATGCGGGCGCTGGCCTTGCTACCGTCTATAGTTGGAATCCCGGACGGTAGTGAGGAGACTGCTCATGGTCAAGTTCGCTCTGTGGGTTCCGCTGCACGCGAAGCCCGGCAAGGAAAAGGAAATAGAGGAACTCCTGCTTGGCGGCCTGCCGCTGGTGCAGGAGGAAACCGGCACCACTGCATGGTTCGCGCTTCGCCTCGGGCCGTCCATGTACGGCATCTTCGATGCGTTCCCCGATGAGGCCGGGCGCCAGGCCCATCTCTCGGGCAAGGTCGCGGCAGCCTTGATGGCGAAGGCCCCCGACCTGTTCGCCAAGCCGCCTTCCATCGAGAAGCTGGACGTGCTGGCGGCCAAGCTGCCCTGAGTCGCACTGTCGCCGGCCAGTCCTTCGGGCTGGCCGGCCCGCGCGGCTGCAAAGGCAGGCGAGGGGCGTGGCCTAGCCCTTTGGGGGGAGCGATCGCAGGCGCTTATTGACTTCCAGCAGGGTTTCGCACGCATCGGCATCAGCGTCGTGGCGCTTGCCGATGAAATCCACGATGGCGCGCAGCGGTTCGCGCTGCGCAGCGCACGCCGTGCCCGGCCCCGGAACCAGCGCCGGGCATGCCGAGCCGATTTCATCCTCCAGGCTGCGCCGGACCACGGTGAGCAGGTTTTCACAACCTGAATCTGGGGTGGCACCCACGGCAGGTTCGGCGGCGCCCGCTAGGCTTGCGCAAAGCAAGATGGGCGATATCAGGAGATGGCTAGGGCGGATATTCACTACGCGATTATGAGCGGGTGACGACTTTGCGTCAGCTAATTTGCCACAATGCAGCGGGCCGGGTGGCTTGATTGCAATCGCGGTCCTTCGCTTCTCGCCGCCCTCAGCGCTTTTTTCGACTTCGAACCGCAACCGCGGCGCCTCTTGATCGTGGCGGTTCGCGTAGGCGGCAGCGGGTAGAATTCGGCTTGCAAAATTCGTGAAGGACTGCCACGGCTGCCCAAGGCGTGCTGCAGGCGATTGATTTCATCGGGACGTATCAGCGGCCTGGCTGCACTTTCGCTTCCTGAATGAACCTCAGGTATCTGATTCCTATGAAGAAATACGCCATTCTCATGTGCTGTATGGGCAATATTTGCCGCTCGCCAACGGCTGAAGGCGTGATGCGCGCCAAACTGGAATCGGCGGGGCTGGCCGATCTGGTCGAGCTGGATTCGGCGGGCACGCATGGCTACCACGTCGGGCGGGCGCCGGATGCGCGCTCGCAGCGCCATGCGCTGGCCCGTGGCTACGATCTCTCCGCGCAACGCGCGCGGCTGGCGGTGGTGCAGGATTTCGCGCGTTTCGACCTGCTATTGGCCATGGACCATGACAACCTGGCGGCTCTGCGCGCAATCAGCCCGCCTGGCAGTCAGGACAAGTTGCGCTTGTTGATGAGCTTCGCCAGCCGCCACGCCGCGGATGAAGTGCCGGATCCCTATTATGGCGAGGGCGACGGCTTCGAACGCGTGCTCGATTACGTGGAGGACGCCTGCGATGGCGTGGTCGCCATGCTGCTCGCAAAGAGGCTGGACGGCGCGGCCTGACCGGCGGCGCGAACCTTCCGGCCGTTGTTTAATTTTCATGAGGTTTCATGTTTCGTTCCCTGTTCCGCAAATGGCGCGAATCGCGCAATGCCAGCCTGCAACTCGACGCAATCCTGGCGGCCGCGGACCCGGAGGCACCGCTGGCGGACCGTAACAGCTGGCTGATCGAACTGGGCTACTGGATCCGGCGCGACGGGCTGCCTGGCGCCGAAGGCATGGCGGCCGACAAGAGCCGCCGCGAGCACGTTCGGCTGCGCTACCTGCTGCAGGTGCTTGGCCGCAACCCGGAAGTGGCGGGGCGCTTTGCCAGCATGGTGCGCTCGCTGGTGCGCGACAACGATCCCACTACCTTGCTTTGCGATACCGGCGTGGCGTCTCACCCGGGCTTCTGGAGCGAGGTGCTCGATCGGCTACAGGCGCGCTTCCTGCCACCGCCGCCCAATCGCGGCGATCTGGCGAGCCTGTTTGCGCTGCTGTTTATCGACGGCAACGATGCCGACTGGGTCGAGGCGCTGGACGCCGAGTTGCTCGAGGGGCTGACTGCCGTGTTGCGCGCGGACGACCCGGAGGCAGCGGGCGATGCCGCCGCGGTGCCGGAATGGGATCGTTTTGATCGCACGCTGGCCACCAGCATCCAGGTACTGGTGAGCCAGGTTCGCGCCACGGGGCTGAGCCAGGCGATCCGCTCGCGCCTCAGTGGCAAGGTGCAGGACACGCCGTTCTTCCGCCTGGGCAGCGCCGCCGAGGCCTTGTGCGAGGAAGGGGCTGCGCAGCACGGTGGCGAGGCGTTCGCGCACCGCCTCAACTATTTCCGTGCACTACTTGACGGCTGCCACCAGGCGGCCCAGCGTGTGTACGACGATCTCGAAGAGAATGGCGTGTCTGTGGAGGTCGTGTTCCAGATCGAGCGCATGAAAGTGCGGCTTGCGCGCATCGAGCTGTTGCTGGCAACCTGGGTCGAGCCGCAGCGGCGCGACCGGCATGCCCATCTGATTGCGGCGTTGATTCGTTCCACCCAGGCGCGCCGCAGCATCGTCCATCTGGCCGGCACTTCGTTCTCGCAACTGGCGCGCAAGGTGGTGGAGCGCTCTGCCGAAACCGGCGAGCATTACATCACGCGCGACCGCCGCGAGTACCGCGATCTGATGCGGGCCGCGGCCGGCGGCGGCCTGATCACCGTGGGCACGGTCTATCTCAAGTTTCTGATCTACGGACTGCACCTGGACAAGTTCATCGAGGGCCTGCTTGCCTCGCTCAACTATGCGGGCAGCTTCCTGGTGATTCACTTCGCGCATTTCACGCTGGCCACCAAGCAGCCGGCGATGACCGGCCCGGCGCTGGCGCACCGGCTCGACGCGGTCGGCAGGCCAGAGGGCCGGGAGATCTTTGTCGATGACACCATCGCGATGATTCGCTCGAACGCCGCGGCGATTTTCGGCAACCTCGCGGCAGTGTTTCCGGTCGCGCTGGCCATCCAGTGGCTGGCCAATCGCTTCCTGGGTGCCAACCTGATCACACCGGCGAAGGCGATCGCCACCATTGAGTCCTTCTCCATTCTCGGTCCCACGCCTGTCTATGCCATCTTCACCGGCGTGCTGCTGTGGCTGTCCAGTCTGGTGGCAGGCTGGGCCGACAACTGGTTCGCGCTGCACAAGGTGCACGACGTGATGGCGTATAACCGCCGCCTGCGCTATGTGCTGGGCGTGCAGGGTGCGGCGCGCATGGCGGATTTCTGGAAGCGCAATATGTCGGGGGTCGCGGCCAATGTCTCGCTTGGCCTGCTGCTCGGTCTGGGGCCGGAGATCCTCAGCTTCTTCGGTCCGCATATGGAGGTGCGCCACGTCACGTTGTCGACCGGGGCGGTAGGCACCTCGATTGGCGTGCTGGGTCTCGGCGTGCTGAAAATGCCTTCGTTCTGGCTGGCGGTGGCGGGCATTGCGCTGATGGGTTTGCTCAATGTGGCAGTGAGTTTCGCCCTGGCCTTCAATATGGCGTTGCGCTCACGCAGCCTGCGTCGGGTAGACCGCCGGGCGCTAAGCGCGGCCGTGCGGCAGCGCATCCTGAAAAACCCCTGGTCCCTGATCGTGCCTCCGCGCGCGCCAGAGACGGCGGCGCCGGTGGGGGAGGGGCGGGTTTGATGCAATGCGGCAGGGGTACTTGACTGAATTAGTCGACTTCTTTTATACTTGACCAAAATGATCAAGTACTCCCCAGCATCATGAGACTGACGACCAAAGGCCGCTTCGCGGTAACCGCCATGATCGACCTGGCCATGCGCCAGGATCAGGGCCCCGTTACGCTAGCGGGCATCAGCCAGCGCCAGAAAATTTCCCTCTCTTACCTCGAGCAGCTGTTCGGTAAGCTGCGTCGCCACGAGATCGTGGAGAGCGTGCGCGGCCCGGGTGGCGGCTACAGCCTTGCCCGCAAGGCGGAGGACGTCACGGTGGCC
>NZ_JBFTLX010000292.1:0-8171 GCF_056396665.1 Cupriavidus sp. 05T313
TGACTGATGTGGCCACCTTTAGCATGATCTTCTGACTGATGTGGCCACCTTTAGCATGATCTTCTCCCGCTTCAAATTCTTCATGTTGGCAGCATTGATGGAATGCTTGCGGCTGCCGCGCCACATCGAATCCGCAGACCACGAGCTAGTATTGGTGCCCGGTCCACAAAAAGTCAAAGGAACGTCGGGCATGACGATGCCCCATCGATGGAGTCTGGCCTGAGCGGTGTGGAGTAGTTGAAGTTATTGCAACCGTGCTCTATGGTCAAATGGCGAATCGGGCGGAAAGTGCATCTCAGTTGGTGCCGCATTGGTAAGTTGCCATCGGCGACCCATTCCGGCGGCAACTTCGGTGAAAAGGCCTGGCCAGGACCCCGCATGCCCCGCACGTAGATGCAAAGGCCTTGCGCTACATGCGCATATGCCGCGCCGGGCCAATGCGCCTTCGCACGCGAAGCGCTAGTCACCCGTCAAGTGCTTTGAACAGTCGAGAGGAGCGGCCATGATTCCATGTGGTAAGCGACTGGCTCAGACCATATGCGCGTGGTTCCTCATTGGACTGGTGTTCGCATCAGGCACTGTCAATGCCCAGGACCAGGCCGCGCCAACCTTCAAGCCAGAGGAAATCGAGGCGCTGGTCGCGCCGATTGCCCTTTATCCGGATTCCGTGCTGTCGCAGGTCCTGATGGCATCGACCTACCCGCTGGAGATCGTGCAGGCGGCGCGCTGGGTCAAGGCCAACCCCAGCGTCAAGGGAGATGCGGCGGTCAAGGCGGTGAGCAACGAGAAGTGGGATGTCAGCGTCAAATCGCTGGTTGCCTTCCCGCAGATCCTGGAGCCGATGAGTGACAAGCTCGAATGGACGCAGAAGCTGGGCGATGCCTTCCTCGCGCAGGAGAGCGACGTGCTCGCCGCCGTGCAGCGCCTGCGGGGCCGCGCGCAGCAATCGGGCAACCTGAAATCGAATGAGCAGCAGAAGGTGATAACCGAGACCGGGACCGTCTCCGGCCAGCCGGGGCAGACCATCGTCAAGATCGAGCCTGCCAGCCCGGAAGTCATCTATGTGCCGGCATACAACCCCTCGGTGGTGTACGGCGCATGGGGCTATCCGGCCTACCCGCCCACCTACTGGCCCCCCTACCCAGCCTATTACCCTGGCGCCGCACTGGCCACCGGCTTCGCGTGGGGTGTCGGCCTGGCGGCAGCCGGCGCGATTTTCGGCAACTGCAATTGGGGGGGTGGCGACGTCAATATCAATGTCAACAAAGCCACCAACATCGACCGGAATTTCGACCGCACCAAGACGCAGAATGGGAAGTGGCAGCATGACGCCAGCCACCGCAAGGGCGTCGCCTACCGCGATAACGCCTCGCGCGAGAAGTTCGGCCGCAGTGTGCCGGGCGCCGACGGGCGCAATGATTACCGGGGCCGCGGCGATGCAGGCGGCCGCCAGGGCGCGGCTGACCGGGGCAGCGCCGGTGATCGTGCCGGCGTTTCCGATCGAGCGGGAGATCGCGGGGGGGAACGTGCAGGAGACCGTGCGGGGGACCGCGGCGGGCCGTCTAACCGGGCTGGCGCTGCTGGCGATCGAGGTGGCGCGGGCGGCGGCGCAGGGGGCAATCGAAGCCAGGCAGCAGACCGCCAGGGCGGGCGCGACAACGCCTTCCAGGGTGTCGGTGGCGGCGGTGCGTCCTCGCAGCGGGATTTCGACCGTGGACGCAGCAGCGCGCAAGCCTCGCCGGCCGGGCGCGGCGGCGGCGGTGGCTACAGCGGCGGCGGACGTGCCGGTGGCGGTGGCCACAGCGGCGGCGGCGGACGTGGTGGTGGTGGCGGCCGCGGCGGCGGTGGCAGGCGCTAGGGAGAATGGCTATGCTAATCACCGCTCGTTTTGCCCGACTCCCGCTTGGCGCAATCGGCATTCGGATTGCCGTGGCGCTGTGCCTGGCCACCTGCATCCTGGGCACCGCCCACGCGCAAAAAGCATTCCCCACGCCAGAAGCGGCCATGACGGCTTTTGGGGCGGCTGTTGCGAACAATGACGAGGCAGCCCTGAAGTCACTGCTGGGCAATGACTTCCGCACGCTGATCCCACCTGCCGACGCGGAAATCCGCAGCCGCTTTCTCACGGCGTGGGAGGCTTCCCATGCCGTGCAACCCGTAGATGAAAAACATGCCCGGATCGCCGTCGGCACCGATGGCTGGACGCTCCCCTTGCCCTTGGTGAATTCCGGCGGGGGCTGGCGCTTCGACACCCGCGCCGGTGTGGAGGATATGCGCTTGCGCCGTATCGGGCGCAATGAATTGGCCGTCATGCAAACCATGCTTGCCATTCATGACGCGCAGAACGACTACGCCCAGTCCGACCACGACGGCTCCGGCATGGTTAGCTATGCCGCCAAGCTTGCCAGCTCGCCAGGCAAGCAGGATGGCTTGTACTGGCCGACGCAGGCTGGCGAGCGGCCGAGCCCGCTGGGCGAAGCCTTCGCCACGGCCGGTGCCCGCGCAAAGGAAGCGGGAGGCTATCACGGGTACCACTACAAGCTTCTGACGAAACAGGGCCGGCACGCACCCGGCGGCGCATTCGACTATATGGTGCGCGGCAAGCTCTTTGGCGGCTTCGCCGTGATAGCGTGGCCGATCCGATACGGTGACACCGGCGTGAAGAGCTTCATGGTGAGTCACGCCGGGCAGCTCTATGAGAGTGATCTCGGGCCCGAAAGCGCCGCCAAGGCTGCCGCGACCACCTCGTTTGATCCCGGTCCAGGCTGGACCAAGGTAGAGCCGCAATCGGTCGGGGCGCCGCGCAATGCTGGTCACTAGCAGCATCCACGCCAATCAAGTCCCGTTGCAGTCCCGGGCTTTACGCGGCGATTGCGGGACCGGTCGCATTACCTGGCGCTTCGCGCACCGGATAGCGGGTGCGCCACGAATGCCGCCCGTTCCTTTGCCTGATCAGCGATCAACTGTTCTGGCAGCGGGTCGGGGACGTGCCGCCCGATAGCGTGCCAGGCGACCAGGAGCAGGTTTGAATTGCCATTCTCGCCTCATGTCGTCACCGTGTCGTCCTGCCGGACTGGTGCTGATCGGCGCATCGGTCCTCGTAGGCTGCGCGCGCGTGGGGCCGGATTTCCAGGCACAGCACGATCCCTGGACCGAGCACTGGACTACCCCGGCTGTCGAACAGGCCAGCCAGCAGCGCCCGCAGTCCGATATGCGCGAGTGGTGGAAAGTCTTTTCGGATCCTGTTCTTGAACATCTGATTGCGGCTGCCGATGCCAACGATGCCGGCCTGAAGATTGCCGGCCTGCGCGTGGTGGAAGCCCGCGCCCAGCTGGGCATTGCCCTGGCCGGGCGGTACCCGCAAGTGCAGCAGGCCAGGGCCGACGCCTTGTACGCGCGTAGCAGGAAGACCGGCATTCCTGGTGAAAGCAGCGGTGTCTGGCAATACAGCGCGGGTTTCGACATTGGGTGGGAGCTGGATTTCTGGGGACGGTTTGCCCGCGCCATCGAGTCGGCGGACGCGGCCTATTTCGCCGCCGAAGCCAATCATGAAGACGCCCTGGTACTGCTGCACGCGCAGCTCGCGCAAACCTACTTCGACCTTCGCACCGCCGAGGCGCGCCTGCGCATCGCCCGCGAGAATGCCCGGCTGCAAAAGCGCAGTTTCGAAATTACCGAGCGGTTGTTCAAGAGTGGGGAAAGCGATGAGCTCGACCTCCAGCAAGCCAAGACCCAGTACCTGGGCACCCTGAGCAGCATCCCCGATCTGGAAAACCAGATCTTGCGCGCCCGCAATGCGCTGGCGATCCTGATCGGCCGCCCCCCGGGTCCCTTGCCGGAACTGCAGGAACTGCTCGAGAAGGAGGGTGTGATCCCGCTGATCGATCACGCGGTGTTGCAGGACGTGCCCGCCAACCTGCTGCTGCGCCGCCCCGATGTCCGTTCAGCCGAACTGCAGGTTGCCGCCCAGTCGGCGCTCATCGGCGTGGCCAAGGCCGATCTTTATCCGTCGGTCACGCTGCTGGGGAGCATCGGGTGGTCAGCCACTTCGCTGCCGGGAACGCCCGGCGGGTGGGTCCTGATCGGTGGCCCCAGCGTGCAGTGGAACCTGTTCGACTATGGCCGCATCACGAACAATGTGCGAGTACAGGACGCACGCCTGCAGCAGCGGATCGTCACCTACCAGGATACCGTGCGCCAGGCGGCGCGCGAAGCCGACGATGCGGCCACCGGGCTGATCAAGGCGCTGGAGCGCGAAACGATCCTGCGCGAAGCGTCGCAGGCAGCGAACCGCTCGCTGACACTGGCCAATGCCCTCTTTCGCGAAGGGTACTCGGAGTTCCAGCGTGTGCTGGATGCCCAGCGCGCGCTGGTCGCCCAGCAGGATGCTTACCTGCTCAACCGCGGCAATGCAGTGAACAATCTCATCGCGCTTTACAAGGCGATGGGCGGCGGCTGGTACACGTCCCTGCCGCTGGTCGACGCGGCCACCCGTCAGCAGATGCAGCAGCGTACCGATTGGGGCGACTTGCTGAACGAGACAGGCCGCCAGCCACGCAACTCCAACGTCCCCGTGCCGAGGGTGAGCCCGGATGAATGACACACCGCAACCCCCCGCGTCCCCGCCGCCGGACGCACCGGCGCCCGCAGCCGACCCGACGAAGCGGGGAGTCAGGTGGGTAGTCGGCCTGATTGCGCTGAGCCTGGCCTGGTACCTGCTGGCCGACCGGTACACGCCGTATACACAGCAAGCGAGGGTCCAGGCCTTTGTCGTCCCGGTGGCCTCTGAAGTGTCGGGCCGGGTGGCCCGGGTGCAGGTGCGCAACAACCAGAACGTCCTGGCCGGAGACGTATTGTTCGAGGTCGATCCGCAGCACTATCGCATTGCACTCGACCGTGCCCGCGCCGATCTCGAGTCCATGCGGCGGCAGATCGGCGCAAGCACCGCCGGCATCGCCTCGGCCCAGGCATCCCTGCGTGCCGCCCAGGCCAATGAACTCAAGGCACGCCAGGACAGCGATCGCCTTGAGCGCCTGTATCGTGAAGACCAGGGAACTGTTTCGCTTCGCCGTCTCGAGGTGGCCCGCGCCACGCACGTACAGGCCGTCAGCCAAGTTGCCGCAGCCCGTGCCGAAGTCGAGCGCGCGCGTGAGCAAGAGGGGGGCAGTGAAGAAGACAACGCCAAGCTGCGCAGCGCTGCAGCCAATGTGGACAAGGCCGAACTGGACCTGGCCAACTCGCAGGTGCGTGCGCGCACGGCGGGCCTGATCACCGATCTGCGCACCGAAGCCGGCCAATATGCCGCCGGCGGAAGCCCGGTGATGACGCTGATCGCCATTCACGACGTCTGGGTAAGCGCGGAAATGACCGAGAATAACCTCGGCCGCGTCGAACCCGGCACGTCCGTCGCCATCGTGCTGGACGCCTACCCGGGCAAGGTACTGGACGGCCGTGTCCGCAGTATCGGTTATGGGGTCAGTGTGGGCCAGAGCACGCCGCCCGGCAGCCTGCCGACGATACAGAACAGTCGCGACTGGCTACGCCCGGCCCAGCGCTTCCCCGTGGTCATCGAATTCGCCCCGGGCGAGCTGGCCAAACTGCACGGCGTGCGCGTGGGCGGGCAGGCCGAAGTCATGGCGTTCCCCACCCAGGGCAATCCGCTCAACCCCCTTGGCCACCTGTTCCTGTTCGTCATGAGCTGGCTGTCCTATGCCTACTAATGGTGATGGCGGCCATGCCCGCTGAGCCCGCTCGCCTTTCCCGGCGTCCGCTGCGCCTGGCATCCGGCGCCGCGCTTTGCCTGGCGACCAGCTTCGGATTAGGCTGGTCCCTCCCGGTGGTGGCGCCGGTACTTGGCCTGTTCGTGATTGCCTCTCTCGACCGCCCCCTGCCGCTCAAGGCCGGGCTGGGCCTGGCGCTGGTCGTCATGCTGACGACGGGCAGCGGCCTGCTGCTTCTCCCCTTTCTGCGCTATTACTGGTTCAGCGGCGTGCTTTTGACCGGCCTGCTCCTCTTCCTGGCATTCCGCTATGGCCTGCGCGGCGGAAACAATCTGGTCGCCACATTCCTGGCGGCTGGCCTGACCATGATTTCCGCGGCGGGCACCGCCGATTTCGGCCTGGCCGTCACGGTGATCGGCGCCCTCGTCAAAGGACTCCTGCTGGCCGTGCTGGCGCTGGCTCTTGTTCACTGGCTGTTTCCCGAACCCGCAGGCGGGCGGCCTGCGCGGGCCGCCCAGGTACTGCCGAACAGCGTGGCCGACTGGATGGCGCTACGCGCGGCGCTGGTGGTAATGCCGGCGTTCCTGCTGGCGCTGAGCGATCCCGCCGCCTACCTGCCGATCATCATGAAATCGGTCAGTCTCGGCAGGCAAAGCTGCACGACCGCCCGCGGTGCCGCGCGCGAGTTGCTTGGTTCCACGCTGTTCGGCGGCCTGCTGGCCATCCTGTTCTGGTCCGCACTCAGCCTGTTCGTGCACCTGTGGATGTTCTTTCTATGGATGCTGCTCTTCGTCCTGGTGGCAGGAGGCAAGCTGTATGCCATCAGCCCGACGCGTTACCCGCCCGGCTTCTGGCTGAACAGCCTGGTAACCATGGTCATCCTGCTGGGCCAGTCGGTCCAGGACAGTGCGGCCGGCAAGGACGTCTTTACCGCTTTCGCCGTACGCATGGGGCTGTTCGTCGGCGTTACCCTGTATGCCTGCCTGATGCTCTGGCTTCTGGACAAACCCGGCCGCATACCATTGCCCGCTCCCTGATGGAGTAAACCATGCTGCACCATGTACTGGCCGCCGCTCCCGTCATGCTTCTCTGCCTGTTGCTGCAGGGGTGCGTTGTTGCCGTCTGCTTGCGCCGCTACGCGCGCTTCCGGAATAGCCGCCTCGGGCATGAATCACTGTGGACCGATATCTTGCTGCTGTCGCTGGTGATGGTGCTGACACTGTTCGCCAACTTCATGCAAATGGTCATCTGGGCGGTGCTGTTCATGATTCTCGGCGAATTCAGCAATTTCCCCACCGCGCTCTATCACTCCGGTGTCAACTTCGCTACATTGGGCTATGGCGACATTGTCATGTCCGAGGAGTGGCGCCTGCTCGGCCCGATTGAGGCGGCTAACGGCATCCTGATGTTCGGCGTCTCGACCTCGGTGATGACCGCCGCGGTATCGGATGTGATCAAGTACAACATGTCTCGCCTGGGGCAGGACAAACCGCATTAGGCCCGACCCGGCTGCTACGGCGACGGAAATGTGCTCCGGCAAGACTACCGTTGGCCTGGTCGCCGCCGGTCGTGCCCGAAACAGGCGGATCAAGCGCGCCAGCGAAATCATCGTTCCACCGGAGAGCGTATGCGTATGTCCCGGAAATTTATCCTGGCCAGCCTGATGGCACTTGGTTTTTCCACGGCTGGCATGGCACAGCCCGCAGCGGGCCAGGGTGCCGAAAATGCCATATCCGAGGCAGTACAGGGTGGCGCCAGCCCCTATCGTCCTCCGTCCGCCGACTCCGCCAGTGCCGAGGATGCCGCGCGCGCCAAGTGCGAGGCTCTGAAGGAGCAATTCAACGCCACCTCGAAGCAGCCGTCCTACCAGTCGCCCGGGCCGGCAACACAGAACGCGCAGGGGCGCACTATTCCCAAGATCGAGCGCGACCAGTCACGCAAGTCATTGCAGGAAACTTACCGCGCCAATTGCACGTAGCGAGAGGGCGGCGCGCCCCCCTGCTTCCGACACTTGATCTGCTGTCCTGGAACCCGAACCCGGGCAGGCAACGGAATTTTCCGTGGGCGTCACGCAAGGCCTGATGAGGTACATGTCAGGCGTAAATCTCCATAAAGTCCCCATGCGCCGCGTCGCCGCTTAGCCCCGCTTTGGCAGCGGTCGCCGGGGGACTGGCCCGGCGTGTCGCGCAACTGCAGACACCCGATGCYTGTTGTGTTGGTTTTTGCCCGCCAGATTTAGGCCGCCGCGCACCGTGCGCTGGCGCCATTTTCCCCGCCTCGAAAAATTTCTTCCCAGGCCCCGCCTGCGTTTGCGGGCGATTCACGCTGACCTGCCCCGCCTTGGCACACTCCATGCGTTTGTACCTCCCGAGCGCAGAAACAATGCTCGAACCAACCGAACCCAAGTCCCAATCGCTCCCAAGGAGAACTGCCATGACTACCACCCTCGCC
>NZ_JBFTLX010000293.1:0-13746 GCF_056396665.1 Cupriavidus sp. 05T313
ATGCATGACGATCAGGTCGCAGCCGCGCAGGGCTTCGCCGGCCTGCGCGAAGCGTCCGCTCATGGCATCGAGATAGGGCGAGGCGTGGGTCACGCGCAGCTCGCAAGGCACCGGCTGGATCAGGTGAAAGTCCTTCACCTGCGCTTCCAGCGGCAGCACGATGCCAAGACGCTTGCAACCTGATGCAAGCGCCACGGTGAGGTGATCCACCACCTGCTGCGGTTCCACCACCAGCGTGTTCAGCGGCGGCAGCGCCGTGCCGGTGCATAGCGGCACCAGCACATCGAAGCGGCCGTCGTCCAGCGATTGCAGCAGCCGCGCGAGGCGCGCTTGCGCAACGGGCTTGCCGACCACCGCCTGGCTGCCGTCGCGCATGCGGGTGGCAAAGCGATACTCGCCGGCGCCCGGCGCCATTGCCGCGATGCCGGCGGCGTCCAGCGCGTCGAGAATGCCGAACTCCTCCGCCGCCACCGGCATGCGAAGGTCGGCCATCATCTGCGGCACCACATCCACACGCGGCGACTGCCCGATGGTGACGAATCCCACGCGCGGTTCACGGCGGGCCGGCATCATGCTTCACGCCCCACCGTTTGCAGATGCGCCAGCGAGCCGTAGCGGCGCAGCAATTCGGCCCACTCGGCTTCATCGTAGAAGGCGCAGTTGCCAGGGCCGAACAGTTTGGCCACTTCAATGCAGAAGCGCGTGGCCACGTCGAGGTCGAAGGCGTTGGTCACGCCGGTGGCGCAGCCCGGCACCGTGGTCTGCGCGGTCAGCGCCACGCCGATCACGGGCGCGGTGGTGACGATGCCCGGCTGCATGATGGAGTTGACGTGCCAGAGGCCGTTTTCATATGGCGTGATGTCCTGCGTGGTCAGCGGCAGCACGGCCGGCAGTTCGCCGCTGACCCAGCCCATCACGTCCAGCATGCGCTCGGGCAGGCGCAGCAGCCAGCCCTCCTTGGCCACCGGCGTGAGCGCCACGCCGCGGCGGTTGACGAAGCGGTTGCCCCGCGTGGTGTCCACCGACAGGATGGCGGCCATCCCGGCATGCACCTCATGCGACATCATCCTGCGCATTGCGAAAGGCGATTTCATCATCGGCACCGGATGGTGCGGCCGCGTGGCCGCGTGCGGGCAGATATGGGTGTGAATCCGCACCGGCCCAGCCAGCACGTCGCCGGTGGCAGCCATGTCGGCCAGCTTGAGCGCGGCGGCAATCGCAACGATGGCGCCATCCGCATCCGAAACCAGCCCGGTCACGGCCGGGCGCGCACCCACGCCCCCGAGCCGCCCGACCAGGCCAAGCGCGGGCAGGCCCGGGTCCCGGCCCGGCAGCGTGCAGGCGAGGAAATCCGTGTACAGCCCGCCCTCTTCCACGCGCGTGACAGTGACATCGGCCACGCCGCGCGCACGCAGCAGCGCGGCGACCGTCTGGCCGTCGACCGTTGCCGCCGAGAGCAACTCGATCGACTCAATAACCTGCTTCATCGACATCCTGCCTGACCTCCCGCGACTCGCGCGCTCATTTCCAATTGGCCCTGCCCTGCTTACTCTGGAAGCACCAGTGCGCCCGGCGCAACGTCCCAGGTGGACGGCCCCTTGAACCAGCGCGCCTGGTGCGGCCCGCCCATGTCGAACCGCTCGCCGGAAACGCGCAACCAGTTGCCCTCCGGCAAACCCAGTATGGGCATATGCGGCGCCAGCGTGGTGAACTCCGCCAGGCGCTGATCGCGCGTTTCCCCGCGGAAACCAGGCACGGTGAGATTGAAGTAGTGCGGATTGATCTGGAACGGCACCAGCCCGAGCGCGTCGAAGCCGCCCGGATAGACCACCGGCATGTCGTTGGTGGTGCAAATGCTCGGGCAAGCCAGATTGGATCCCGCGCTCCAGCCCAGATAGCGGGCGTGCCCGGCGGCAACGCGCGCGGAGATCGCGGCGAGCAGTCCGCGCTCGCGCAGGCATTGCAGCAGGCGGAAGGTATTGCCACCGCCGACCACGATCAGCTCGGCCGTGTCGATGGCGGCAATGGCGGCCCCTGCATCGGCCGCGCGATGCAGYGAGTGCGTGGCCAGGCCCAGCGGCGACAGTGCATCGCGCACCAGGGCTTCATAGTCGTCCCATTCGCGCGTCACGCCCGCGAAAGGAATGAAGCATGCCTGCCGGCGTCCGCCAGCCAGTTCGGCGATCGCGTCGTGTGCATGGACGAGGTAGCCCTCGTCGCTGCTTGAATTGCTCAGTAACAGTAATTCCATGGGAGTGTGGGGATCTTCTGCGTTATTCATCCGCGGGTGCCGGCGGGTCGCGCCACAGCGGGTCGCCAATGCGCTGGCCGAGGGCAGCTACCGCCTCCACCAGCGCGTCGCGCAATGCCTGCGCCTGCGCCTGGCCGACCTGCATGGCGGTAAAGGACAAGCACAGGCCGCGCAGGTCGCCCGACGCCGGATCGGCAATCGTGGTGGCAACCGCGCCGATGCCCGGCATGCCTTCGTTGATGGCTATCGCGCTGCGCTCCGCGCGCGCGGCCGCCACGCGCTCACGCAATTCCCCCACCGTCGCGGGGCAACCGGCCGGGGCATCCGGCAGCTTCTTGCCGGCCAACTTGCCGTAGCGCTCGCTGAACGCCTCGCCGGACAGGCGCGACAGCAGCACGCGCCCCATCGCCGTGGTGAAGGCGGACCGGCGCGTACCGGGCGGGGACAGCACCTGGACGGGATTGCTGCCGTTCAGGCGCTGCAGCACCACGGTGTCGGTGCCGTCGAGCATGGAAAGGTAGGCGGTAAAACCGGTGGATTCCGAGAGCGCCGCCAGCAGGTCACGGCATTGCTCGTCGAAGGGATGTGCCTGGGTGGCCGCTTGCGCCGCGCGGATCAGCAGTACGCCAGGGCGATAGCGCCGCGTGGCTGGATGCATCTCCAGCAGGCGGTATTTCACCATTTGGGCGAGCAGGCGCGACGCGGAACTCTTGGCCAGGCCGAGTTCGTCGGTGATGTCGTTAAAGACAATCTCGTGCCGGCCCTGTTCGAACAGGCCCAGCACGCTTTCGACGCCTTCAAGAATGCTCATGCGGGATCTTTCCCTTCGGGCCGCACCCGTCACCCGGCGGTGCGGCCGGCTAGAATTTCTGGTTCCGTTTTTTGGAACCTTGGTTCCGTTAAATGGTTGTTCGGAAAAATTCTAGCTGTATTGAAGGAAAGATTCAACAGATGCTGCGCCGTATGGCGCCGTTCCGGCCCCGTCAGGCCGGAACGGCCATCTTGCCCAGCAGCGCCTCGACCTCCGCAACCGTGGGCGAATACGCCCCCGCCCGCGTAGCCGCCACCGCCGCGCTAGCCGCCGCCCATCGCGCCTGCCGCGCCGGTGTCGCCCCGGGATCCAGCAGCAATCCCGCCATCCACCCTCCCATGGCGGCATCGCCGCAGCCCACGGTGTCGACCACATCGACGGCAAACACCGGCTGTTCGCAAACCGCATCTCCATGCAGCAGCGTCATGCCATCGGCGCCGCGCGTCAGCAGCACGCTCGCGCGCGGGGCCAGCGCCCTGAGCGCGGCCAGCGCGGCGTGTTCATCCAGTGCCGGATACAGGCCGCGCAGGTCCTCGTCCGAGACCTTGATGTAGTCCGCCAGGCCGGCGAGATGCGCAAAGACCGCCTGGTACGCCGGCGCGCGCATGGGCATGCGGAAATTGGGGTCGAAGGCGATGCGCTTGCCCGCCGCCGCTGCTTGCRTGGCTTCTTCGCAAAGGCGCGCGGCCAGCGGCTGGCGCGCCAGGCTCAGCGAGCCGAAATGCACCGTGCGCGCGGCCTGGCGCCAGCCCTGCGGCAAACGCGCGGGATCGAAGTAGAGATCGGCGCTGTCGTCGCCCACGAAGAAGTACTGCGGCGGGTGCTGCGCGCCGACAAAAGCCAGCAGCGGCGAGCGTTCGACGCGCTGCAGGAAACGCAGGTCAAGGCCGGCGTCCTCGCTGGCCAGGGCGAGCTGGTCGCCCAGCGCGTCGCAACTGATCGCGCCGGCGAACGCGGTGGGAATGCCCAGCCGCGCGCCCACGCGGGCTACGTTCCAGCATGAGCCGCCGGGCAGGCCGAGCCAGTCCTGACCGCCCTGGTGGACCATATCGGTCAACGCCTCGCCGAAGACGACGTACGCAGGCCATGGTGTCGTTGTCATTGCATCCTCTACTGTGTTGGATAGCGGCCGCGCGCCGCGCCTCAGCCTTGCCACGCCGACGCCGCGGCCAGCGCGCGCCGGATCAGGCCGGCGGTGGAAGCATCGTGGGGCCGCACCGGTCCGCCGTCGAGCTCGCAGGCGATCGGCCCAGCCAGTTGCTTGCCGAGTTCCACGCCCCACTGGTCGAACGAATTGATGTTCCAAAGCACGCCCTGCACGAAGGTGCGGTGCTCCGAGAGCGCAATCAGCGCACCCAGGTGCCAGGGATCGAGCCGCTGCAGCAGCAAGGTATTGCTGGGCCGGTTGCCCTCGAACACCATGTGCGGCACCAGCGCCTCGTCCCGCACGCCCAGCGCCCTGACCTCCTCGGYGGTGCGGCCGCGCAGCAGCGCCTCGCCCTGCGCGAAGCAGTTGGCGAGCAGCTTGCCATGGTGGCCGGGCATCGCGTACGCCGGTTCGAGCGCGGCGATGAAATCCACCGGCATCCAGTGCGAACCCTGGTGCASCATCTGGAAGTAGGCATGCTGGCCGTTGGTGCCGGTGGTGCCCCACACCACGGGCGCAGTGCCTTGCGCGGCGGCGGCGCCGTCGAGCTGCACGGACTTGCCGTTGCTCTCCATCTCAAGCTGCTGCAGGAAGGCCGGCAGCAATTCGAGCGGCTCGCAGTACGGCGCCACGCAGCGGCTGCCGGTGCCCAGGAAGCTGCGATACCAGACATCGAGCAGGCCGAGGATCATCGGCATGTTGCGCGGCGCGCCGGCCTCGGCAAAATGCCGGTCCATGGCGCGGGCGCCGTCAAGCAACTGGCGGAAGCGATCGAAGCCGACCACCAGCGCAATCGACAGGCCCACCGCCGACCACAGCGAGAAGCGCCCGCCCACCCAGTCCCAGAACGGGAACATGTTGACGGGATCGATGCCGAACGCCACCACGGCCTCCCGGTTGGTGGAAACCGCGACGAAATGGCTTGCCAGCTGCGCCTGCGGCACGCCGTGGCGCAGGAACCAGGCGCGCGCGGTCTGCGCGTTGGCCATGGTCTCGAGCGTGGTGAAGGTCTTGGAGCAAACCACCACCAGCGTGCTGGCGGCATCCAGCCGCGCGAGCACCGCGGCGAGATCGCTGCCGTCCACGTTGGCGACGAAATGCATGCGCGGCCCTTCGCTATCCAGGTGCGCGAGCGCGCGGCAGACCATGCGCGGACCCAGGTCCGAGCCACCGATGCCGATATTGACCACATCGGCAATCACGCGGCCATTCCAGCCGCGCCATGTGCCGCCGCGCACCGCGCCGGCGAAGCGTTCCATCTGCGCCAGCACCGCGGCCACGTCGCCGGCCACCGGCACGCCCTGCGCATGGAAACCATCCTCCGGCCACGCGCGCAGCGCCATGTGCAGCGCGGCGCGGCGCTCGGTGGTATTGACCGCTTCGCCGCGGTACATCGCATCGCGCCGCGTGGTTACGCCCGCCTCGCTGGCGAGTTCGAACAACAGCGCCATCGTGGTGTCGGTGACGCGGTTCTTGGCATAGTCCAGCGTCAGGCCGGCCGCCTCGGCCACGAAGCGGGCACCGCGGGCTTCGCCCTGCTCGCCGTCGAACCAGTCGCGCAGGTGGGCATCGCGGATGACTTGGGCATGCGCCTGCAGCCGTTGCCAGGTGGGCAGGTGGTGGGACATATTGGACATCGGTTCAACTCCTGTACTCGCCGCCGCCCTGGCCATGGCAAGGGCGGCGGTATCCCTCAAGCTGACTTCACAGCTCTTCATGCCAGACCGCGCCATCGCGCGAAGGCAGCGCGCTCGACGCGGCCGGCCCCCAGGTGCCCGCGGTGTAGAGCTTGGGCGCGAGATTGCTCTGCGCCCATGCCTGCTGGATGGGCGCGACCCAGCGCCAGGCCTGTGCCTGTTCGTCACGCCGCACGAAGAGCCCGAGACGGCCCCGGATCACGTCAAGCAGCAGGCGCTCGTAAGCCCCGGTCTTGCGCTCATGGCGACCGCCCTGCCCGCGCGGCAACATGCGTTGCAGATCCAGCGTGGCRGGCTGCAGCGCCTGGGTGTCGCCAGGATGCTTGACCAGGAAATGCAGGCGGATGCTTTCCTCCGGCTGCAGCGTGATCACCAGCCGGTTGCCGGGCTCGTGGTCGAGCGGGCGCGGGAACAGGGAATACGGCACGTCGCGGAACTGGATCACGATCTCCGCCACGCGCGACTGCATGCGCTTGCCGGTGCGCAGGTAAAACGGCACGCCGGCCCAGCGCCAGTTGGCGATCTCCGCCTTGATGGCGACGAAGGTTTCGGTCTGGCTGTCGGGCGAGACGGCCGGCTCGTTCACGTAGCCCGGCACCGCATCGCCGCTCGCCGCGCCGCGGCAGTACTGTCCACGTACCACTTTCTCGGCCACCTCGTTCAGCGCGATCGGCTTGAGCGCCTTCAGGATCTTGAGCTTCTCGTCGCGGATGGCGTCCTCGGACAGGCTGGAGGGCGGCTCCATCGCCACCATGCACAGCAGTTGCAGCAGGTGGTTCTGCACCATGTCGCGCAACGCACCGATGCCGTCGTAGAACGCGCCACGCTTTTCCACACCGATTTCCTCGGCGATGGTGATCTGCACATCGCGCACCCATTCGCGCCGCCACAGCGGCTCGAACAGGACATTGCCGAAGCGCATCGCCATCAGGTTCTGCACCGATTCCTTGCCCAGGTAATGATCGATGCGATAGATCTGGTCTTCGGCAAAATGGCGCGCCACCGCGGAGTTGATCGCGTCGGACGAGGCCAGGTCATGACCCAGCGGTTTCTCCAGCACGATACGCACGCCGGCGTGATTAAGCCCCGTGCGGGCCAGATGGTCGCAGATCGGCACGAACAGGTGCGGCCCCGTGGCCAGGTAGAACACCACCACCGGGGCGGCGCGCGCGCGCACCAGTTCGGCCAGGGAATCGAAACCGTCCGGCGCGTTGGCATCCACCTGCAGGTAAAGAATGCGCTCGGCAAACGAGCGCCATGTTTCGTCGGCCGCGGCCGCCGGCAGCGCGGGACGCACCTTGGCCTCCAGCATGGTCAGGTAGGCTTCCTGGCCGAGCGGCTGGCTGCCCAGCGCGAGGATGCGCCCGCGCGGATGCAGCGAGCCCACGCAGTGCGCGTCGAACAGCGCCGGCAGCAGCTTGCGCGTGGCCAGGTCCCCGGTGCCGCCGAACAGCACGAAGTCGAATTCGGGTACTGCGCCTACAGCATTGCTTTGCATCATGTCACCAGTCGGTTGGTTATTCGATTCATCGGTTTGAAGCGGGTTGGCGTGGCCGCTGGCCACGCTAGCGCGGCGCGGACCAGCCCTTGTAGTCGTTCACATTGGCGCGCGTAACCAATGCAGGCGGCAGCAACACGGTGCGGCTTGCGGGCGGCCTGCCGTTCATCAGCCCCACGCCGATCTCCACCGCGGTGCGCGAGATGGCCCAGGGGTCCTGGCTGGCCGAGGCCTCGACCAGGGTGTTGGCCTTGAGCGCGGCCTCGATATCGGGCGCGCCGTCGACCGAGGCGATCAGGATGCCGCGCCGGTTCAACTGGCGCGCGGCCAGGTCGGCGCCGACCGCCTGCGGGTCGTTGATGGTGAACACCGCATCGACCTTGGGGAAACGGGTCAGGTAAAGCTGCATGACGTTCAGCCCGCCCTCGCGCGAGCCCTTGGCATCCTGGTCGTCGGAGAGCACATGGATACCGGGGTGCTTGCCCAGCACGGTCTTGCAGCCCTTCACGCGATCCAGCACCGCGGACACCGGCGGGCCGTTCTGAATGATCAGGTTGCCGCGCCCGCCCAGCCGCTCGGCGAGGAAGCCGCAGGCAAGCTCGCCGGCCTGGGTGTTGTCGGTCTGCACCGTGGCGTCGGCGCCCGCCGCCGCCACGTCCACCGCCACCACCACGATGCCGGCCTTGCGCGCCTTCTTCACCGCCGGTTCGATGGCACGCGCATCGGCCGCGTTGATCAGGATCAGGTCCACGCGCGACGAAGTACGGATTACCGAGCGAGCCGAGCGTGACGCCGACCTTCTTCAACGGCTTTTGCGCGGCCGCGGGCGCCGACGCCGGGTCCGGCGCGCCCTGCGCCGCCGCGCCGGTGCACAGTACGCTCATTGCCGCCAGCGTGAGTGCCGCCAGGTAATGCTTGGACATGTCGTGTCTCCAGTAGCCGGTGTGTTCAGCGCAAGCGCATCAGGTACGTGCCGAGCCCTTGCGGCGGTAGCGGTCGAGCGCCACCGCGCCGATGATCACCAGGCCCTTGATGATGTACTGCCAGATATCGGACACGCCCAGCAGCACCAGCCCGTTGGACAGCACCGCGATGATCAGCGCCCCCACCAGCGTACCGACGATCGAGCCGGTGCCGCCGACGAAGCTGGTGCCGCCAAGGATGACCGCCGCGATCGCGTCGAGCTCATACGACTGGCCCAGTTGCAGGCCGTTGGCGGCGTACAGCCGCGAGGCGGACATCACGCCGCCGAGGCCGGACAGCAAACCCGAGACCGCATAGACGAACAGCAGCACGACCCACACCTTGATGCCGGACAGCCGCGCCGCTTCCGCATTGCCGCCCACCGCGTAGATCTGCAGGCCCAGCACGGTACGGCGCAGCACGAACCACGACACCCCCACCACGGCGAAGGCGATGATCACCAGCCAGGGCACGCCCAGCACCTCTGCGTTGCCGATGAAGGCGAAGCCGATATCCGGGTTGTAGATCGTGCTGTCGTTGCCGACCAGCCGCGCCAGCCCGCGCACGGCGGTCAGCGTGCCGAGCGTAACAATGAACGGCGGCAGTTTCATGAAAGCGACCAGGGCCCCGTTGACGATGCCGAACAGCAAGCCGCACAGCAGCGCGGCCGGCACGCTCAGCATGCCTAGCTGCGGCGACAGCGATGCCAGCATCGCCACCACCGCGGAGATCGACAGGATCGACCCCACAGACAGGTCGATGCCGCCAGTCAGGATCACGAAGGTCATGCCTGCGGCCAGCACCATATTGATCGAAGCTTGCTGCGCGATGATCGACAGGTTCTGCCAGCCGGCGAAGTTCTCGGTGAGCACCGTGAAGCCGATGCACAGCAGCACCAGCACCGGCAGCATGCCGAGCGCGCGCAGGCGCTCCTGCGTGGTGATGCGGCCGAGGGACGCCGACGGCGCGGCCGGACCGGAGGAAGGAACGGGACGGGTGATGGATTCGTGCATGGTTGTCTCCTGCGCCGGCGGCTGCGGGGATCTGCAGGGCGGCGTCAATATCTCTTGCGGGTGGCGGAGAGGCTCCGCCCTGTCTCAGTGCAGCATGCTGCTTGTTGCGTTGCCCGCGGCGGCATTGACGGCCGCGGCCAATGGCGTGCCAGTCCAGCCCGCCGCCGGCTGCGCCGCGCCCGTCGCCAGCGCAATGATGCGTTCCTGGGTTTCGGCGGCGCTGCTGGCAGGGCGGACCTCGCCGGCCAGCGCACCTTCGCGCATGACCAGTACGCGATCGCACAGGCCCACTACTTCGGGCAGCTCGCTGGAGATCATCAGGATCGCCACGCCGCTCTCGGCCAGCGCGTTGATCAGGCGGTAGATTTCCGACTTGGCGCCGATATCCACGCCACGGGTGGGCTCATCGAGGATCAGCACGCGCGGCTGGATTTCCAGCAGCCGCGACAGCATCACCTTCTGCTGGTTGCCGCCCGACAGCGCACCCACATTGACCTGCGCATGCGCGACGCGGATGCCGAGCGTGTCGATGGCCTCCGTGGTCCGCCGGCGCGCGGCCGGCCGGTTCAGGCGTCCAAGCCCGAGGGCATCGCGCGCGGCCACGATAAGGTTGATGTTCTCGAGCACGCTCTGGTCGAGAAACAGGCCTTGCAGCTTGCGGTCCTCGGTCAGGTAGGCAATGCCGGCATCGATGGCCTGGCGCGGGCCGCCGGGTGGCAGCGTGACCATCCCGGCCGGGCTTGCAATGCGCACCTCACCGCGCGTACGCACATCGGCGCCGAACACCAGCCGCGCCAGTTCCGTGCGGCCCGCGCCGACCAGGCCCGCCAGTCCCAACACCTCGCCGGCACGCAGATCAAAGCTGCAGCCCTTGACGCGGCGCCCGTCCGCTATATCGCGCACCGACAACATCACCTCGCCCTGGCGCGACTGGCCATGCGTCTTGGTATAGAAGCCCGACAGGTCGCGCCCCACCATCATCTTGACCAGCGCCGCCTGCGACAGGTGATCGCGGTCCAGCGTGCCGACGAAGCAGCCGTCGCGCAGCACCGTCACGCGATCGGCCAGTTCGTCGATCTCGGCCATGCGGTGGCTGATATAGAGGATCGCCATGCCTTCGCCGCGCAACTGGCGGATCAGCGCGAACAGGCGGTCCGTCTCGTGCGTGGACAGCGGCGTGGTGGGTTCGTCCATCACCAGGATGCGCGCTTCGAAGTGCACGGCACGCGCAATCTCGACCAGCTGGCGTTGCGCGATCGACAGGCTGGAGACACAGGCAACGGGCGAGAAATCCGCGCCGAGCCGGGCCAGCGTCGGCTCGCAGGCGCGCGCCATTTCGCCGCGCGCCACCAGCCCGCGCCGTTGCAGCGCGCGGCCAAGGTAGATGTTCTCCGCCACGCTCAGGTTGGGCGCCAGGCTCAGCTCCTGGTAGATCACCGCCACGCCGAGGTCGCGCGCGGATTGCGGCCCGTCGATCTCCACCCGTTGCCCGTCGATATGGCATTCGCCGCCGGGATCCGCGGTGTAGGCACCGGACAGGATCTTCATCAGGGTCGACTTGCCGGCACCGTTTTCACCCATCAGGGCATGGACCTCGCCGGCATAGGCGGTCAGCTCGACATTGCGCAGCGCGCGCACGCCGGGGAAGGTCTTGCAGATATTGCGCAGCGCCAGCAAGGGCGGCCTGGCACACGCGCCGGAAAAATCGGACAGGTCAGACGATGGCATGGTTGGCCTCCGGAATCATGGCGGATGCGCCCCTGAGCATTTCGGCCCGCGGCGAGAAGTTCATGAACATTGGCAGCGAGGCGGCACCCACCGCGCCGGCGTTGGCACCGAAGCAACCACGCACCACGCGCGGCGGGCGCCGCGCCTCCGGCGCGCCCTCGTCCAGTTCGGTCTGCAGGCGCCCGATCAGCGCCGCCACGAGGCCGGCATCGATGTCGGCGTCAAGGATGATCAGCGGCACGTCGAGCACCGCCAGCGCGGACTGCATAGCCGGCGCGAGCGCGTCGATGCAGTCTTCCAGCCACTCCCCCACCGCCGGATGCTGGTTGCGCACCTGCGCTTCCAGATCCGCGTGRCCGTCGATGGTCACACCGTGATGGCGCAGGTGCCGGGTCAGCGCATTGAGCGAAGCGCGTGCCAGCAGGATGTCGCGCCGCTTGCCGGTGCGCGGCGCCGAGGCCAGCGTGCCCGGCTGGACCGGCATCATGCCGATATCGCCGGCATTGCCCGACACGCCGCGCACGCAGTCGCCGTTGAGCGCCACGCCGCCGCCGATGGCCGGGCCGAGGAAGACATAGAGGAAACTCTGCGCGTGGTGGCGGCCGTAGAACAGTTCGGCCACGGCGGCGGCGGTCCCGTCGTTCTCGCCGAACACCGGCATGTCCGTGGCGTCCGCCAGTTCGGCGGCGAAGTCCACCGCATCCCAGGCGCGGAAGGTGGCTTGTGAAGCCTCGTCCTGCAGATCCAGTTCGCGCAGCCAGGCGCCGAGGTTGTAGGGCTGGGCCACGCCGATGCCGAGCAGGCGCTTGCGTTCGGCCGGCGTCAGCTGCGCGCGCAGCGCGGCCACGTCGCCGCGCACGATCTCGAGCGCCTGATCCGGGTGCGGCAGGATCATCTGGTGGGCGCGGGTGGCGAGGATCTCGCCGCCGAAATCCACCATCACGCACTCGATGCTGGCGCGGTCCAGCCGCACGCCGATGCCGAACGCCCCCTTCGGCTGCAGGCGGATCAGGCTGGCCGGCTGGCCACGCTGCCCGTCCTGCCTGCGGCCGGCGACTTCGATCAGGCCATCCTCGGTCAGCGTCTGCACGATGCTGCCCACCGCCGTGTTGGTGAGCTGGGCCATGCGGGCGAGATCGGCCTTGGACGCCTCCCCGGCCCGGCGCAGCGCCAGCAGCAGCGCGCGCTCGTTGTACAGCCGCAGGCTGGCGGAATTCACGCCGCGGCCGGCCTTGGCACTGTTCATATCGTCTCCGGTGTTGTTCTGGGCGCCGCCTGGATCACAGGATGGATTCGCCGCTGCATTAATTAATTCAGTTTGAATTAAATAATACGGAGAGGCAGAACTCAAGGAAGGGGAAACCCGCAGGCAAGCGGTTGCATGCCTCCACCAAAGCGCCGCCCGAGCGCCTCGCACGCCACCGGGCATCCCACCGGCTCCGCCATGCTCTAAAATCCAGGCTCGCGCCTTCCGCACCCTGCCATGGACTCCATCTTCGACGCCATCCTTCCCGCGCCTTTCGGCAAGATCGGCGTGCGTACCGACGGCGAAACCATCCGCGAGATCGTCTACCTGCCCGAGAGCATGAAGCTCATCGAACCCGCCAATGCGGTCGCGCGACGGCTGGCGCGGCAACTCGAGGCCTACTACGCCGATCCGGATGCCCCCTTCGATATCCCGCTGGCGCCGGTCGGCAGCGCCTTCCAGCGCCGGGTATGGCAAGCCATCGCGAGCGTGCCGCGCGGCAAGGTCACCACCTATGGCGCCGTGGCGCGGCAGATCGCCAGCGCGCCGCGCGCGGTCGGGCAGGCGTGCGGGGCCAATTACTTCCCGGTGGTGATTCCCTGCCACCGCGTGGTCGGCGCCAGCGGCATCGGCGGCTTTGCCAACCACCAGGGCGATGGCTTCTTCCTTGACATCAAACGCTGGTTGCTGATCCACGAAGGGGTGATGCTGGCATGAACGATCTCGCCTCCGTCGAAGGCGGCACCGAAGCCCAGGACAGCCCCGAGCTGCTTGCCGACCTGGACCTGGTCCACCGTTTCTGCGATGCGCTGTGGCTGGAAGACGGGCTGGCGCGCAACACCATCGACGCCTACCGGCGCGACCTGACGCTGCTTTCGCGCTGGCTGCATGGCACGGCTACGGCCACGCTGCTGGGGGTGAACGATGCCGCCCTCAATGGCTACTTCGCATCGCGCCACCTCGAGACGCGCGCATCGTCGGCCAACCGGCGGCTCACCGTGTTCAAGCGTTTTTACCAGTGGGCGGTGCGCGAGCACATGATCACGGCCGATCCCTGCCTGCTGCTGCGCCCGGCCAAGCAGCCGCCGCGCTTTCCCAAGACGCTGACCGAAGCCCAGGTCGAAGCCCTGCTTGAAGCGCCCGACACCGCCACTCCGCTCGGCTTGCGCGACCGCACCATGCTGGAGCTGATGTACGCCAGCGGATTGCGCGTGTCCGAGCTCACGCAGATGAAGACCATCGAAGTCGGCCTCAACGAAGGCGTGGCGCGCGTGGTCGGCGGCAAGGGCAACAAGGAACGGCTGGTTCCCTTCGGCACCGAAGCCGGCGACTGGCTACGCCGCTACCTCGCCGAAGGCCGGCCCGCGCTGCTGGGCGAGCGCGCCTGCGACG
>NZ_JBFTLX010000294.1:0-9302 GCF_056396665.1 Cupriavidus sp. 05T313
ATGGTGGCCGCCCCGTCCTGTCCAAGCGCGCGGCTCAGCGCCGCGGGCTTCTCCACCAGATCCTGCAGGCTGTAGGCATCCAGCACCTCGAAATATGCCCGCAGCGCGGCGGCAAGCACGCCCCGCAAGCCGCACACGCGCGTGATCACGCAATGGTTGTCATCCCCCAGGAAGCACTCCACCAGGTGGAAATCCGACTCCATGGTGCGGATCACCTCGCCCACATTGATCTGCGCCGCCGGCCGGCCCAGCTCGATGCCGCCGGCGCGCCCGCGCACCGTGTGCAGGAAGCCGGCCTGGCCAAGCTTCTGCACAATCTTGATCAGGTGGTTCTTGGGAATGCCGAACGCATCCGCGATGCGCTGGATGGTCACAAGCTCGCCTGGGTGGACCGCGACATAGATCAGGGTCCGCAGACTGTAGTCGGTGTAGTCAGTCAGTCTCATGGCTTGGGTCCGGCTTGCGGCGGTGATGGTATGCGTGGCAGCCAGGATGGCTCTGCGGCAGGCGCAGCGCTGCTTTGCGCAACGCCGCCGCAGTCTAACATGGCCCCCGGATGCATCTTTCCGCACCGCCACAAACTTTATGTTGCATTACAAATGCATGTTTAATAAAATCCTTCCCAAGGCGTCGCAACCACATCGCACGCCGCCACCGCGGAATGCCGCGGCATTTTTTCGCTGTTTTGTTGCATCTATCGTACATCTTTGGAGGTTGTCGTGCTGTCTGAAACCGGCACTGGTAGCCGCGTGGGATGAAGCCTACTGGTTGCTGGCCGCCGAACTGATCGCCGCGGAAACGCGCCTCTACGAGCGCGCGCAGACCGGCCCGGACCACCGCCAGCCCGTGCGGATCGTTGCCCGCGAAGAACAAAGCGCCGACATCACCGCCTTCACGCTCGAAGCCGTCGGCGGCACCACGCTGGCAGATTTCCTGCCGGGCCAGTACATCTCGGTCGTGGTCGAACTGGCACCCGGCGCCTTCCAGCAACGTCAGTACAGCCTGTCGGACGCGCCCAACGGAAAGACCTGGCGCATCTCGGTAAAGCGCGACAGCGGCAACGGCGACACCCTGCCCGCCGGCGCCGTGTCCAACTGGCTCCATGACAACGCCCGCCCTGGCGACGTGCTGATGGTCAGCCAGCCCTTCGGCGACTTCGCGCCGCGCATTGAGCCGGCCACGCCCATCGTGCTGCTCTCCGCCGGCGTCGGTGTCACGCCCATGATCTCCGCGCTGAATGCCGTGGCGAAACGCAATCCTTCGCGCAAGGTGGTGTTCGGCCATGCGGCGCGCAAGGTCTCGCATGTGGCCCACCTGAAGGATGTCACGCACGCGGCGCGGAAACTGCCGAAGCCGCGCGGGGAGTGAAGGCTGAGCGGGTGCATCGGGAAGTGTTCGGGCCGGATTTGCTGGATGGCCTGGTGTAGTGGGTGTAGTGGCCGGCTGGCACTAACAATGGCCGGGCCCATCGGCGAATGCGACCAAAGCGTCCGCCCTGAAAAACCAGGATCGCCGGTCCGGCCGGCTTCTGCCGGCATTCAAGCTGGCAGCAAACGCCGGCCGCCAGACGCGCCCTGGCTCATGCGACGTACCGCAGGTGATGTACTGCCAATCTCTCGCAGACACCGATGAGCCACATGGATGATGCGGTACTCCGGGATCACACCAGGCGTCATTCCCTTGCCTGCCATGTGATCCCGCGGCAACGCGCATGTGCCGCATACCACCAAGCCCGGGCCACGGGCATTCCCTCCATGCCGACACCTGAGTAAGATCAGGGGGAATGCGCCGCCCGCCGCATGGCTGGCGCGCACACTGCATTGCCCTCACCCGCGTGATCTCCCGCCGCGGGCGACGGCATGGGAAAGAGCGAGTCCATGGCTTCAGGCAGCGCCTACCGGCAACTCTGGCACCTCACCTCCGAGGGTTGGGGCTACTGCGCGCTCGGCACCTTCAGCCACGATGGCCTGCCACCGGAATGGCGGTCCGTGCTGCCGATGCTGCCGCTGCGCGACCGCTATTCGGCCGTCAAGGCGGCACGCATGGTGCTGGTCACCATGCAGCTCCGGGGCGCGGCACCGGCTCGCGCAAAACTATCGGATCCGCAGCGGCCGTTGTATTACGTGTATCAGGCCTGGAGTACGCAGATGGTGGCGTGACCGGAATCTGCTCCTTTTGCCCCCGTCTTCGCCATGCACGCCCGTTAGCAAAAGAAAAAGCCCGCTTGAAGCGGGCTTTTCCCTTTTACCAGCGAGCCAGCGGCAAGCCGCTCAACCCACCCACTTCCGCGCGTTGCGGAACATGCGCATCCACGGGCTGCCGCCATCCGCCACCTGCTTCCAGGCATCCGGCGCCCAACTCATGGTGGCGGTGCGGAACACGCGCTCCGGGTGCGGCATCAGCACGGTGAAGCGGCCATCCGTGGTGGTCACCGAGGTAATGCCGTCCGGCGAGCCGTTCGGGTTCAGCGGATAGGTCTGGGTGGGTGCGCCGAGGTTGTCCACGAAACGCAGCGCCACCTGGGCCTGGCTCTTGTCGCCTTGCTGCGAGAAGTCGGCAAAGCCTTCGCCGTGCGCCACCACGATGGGGATGCGGCTGCCTTCCATGCCGGCGAAGAAGATCGACGGCGAGGACTGCACTTCCACGGTGACGTAGCGCGCTTCGTACTGTTCCGACTGATTACGCGTGAACTTGGGCCAGGCGCCCGCGCCCGGGATGATCGGGGCGAGGTTGCTCATCATCTGGCAGCCATTGCACACGCCCAGCGCGAACGTATCCTGGCGGTTGAAGAAGGCTGCAAACTGCTCGGCCATCTGCGCGTTGAACAGGATCGTCTTGGCCCAGCCTTCGCCAGCGCCCAGCACGTCGCCGTAGCTGAAGCCGCCGCAGGCCACGAAGCCGGAGAACTCGGCCAGGTTGGCGCGGCCCGCGATCAGGTCGCTCATATGCACGTCGTGCGTGTCGAAGCCCGCGCGGTCCATGCTGTAGGCCATCTCGATCTGCGAGTTGACGCCCTGCTCGCGCAGGATCGCCACGCGCGGACGCGCACCGGTTGCCACGAACGGCGCAGCAATGTCTTCCGCCGGATCGAAGGTCAGTACCGGCGAGATGCCGGGGTCCGCCGCGTCGAGCAGGCGGTCGTATTCGCTATCGGCGCAGGCGGGGTTGTCGCGCAGGCGCGCGATGCGCCAGCTGACTTCGCTCCAGGTGCGCTGCAGTTCGCCGCGCGCGGCGCCGAACACCTTCTTGGCGTCGCGGTAGATCTCGATCTGGTCGGTGGTGTTGGGCTTGCCCACTACGTGGCTGCATGCCGACAGGCCAACCTCGCGCAGCACGGCGAACACGGCATCGCGCTCTTCCTGGCGTACCTGGATCACCGCGCCGAGTTCCTCCGAGAACAGCGCGCGCAGGGTCTGCTCGTCCCGGCGGCCGGAGATTTGCTGGGCCCAGTTCTTGGCGTCGCCGAAGTCCTGCTCCTGGACCGGGTCCAGCGCCAGCATGTCGACGTTGAGCGACAGGCCGCAATGGCCGGCAAAGGCCATTTCCGCCAGGGCAGCCAGGAAGCCGCCGTCGGAACGGTCGTGGTAGGCCAGCAGCTTGCCCTCGCGGTTCAGGCGCTGGATCACGTTGAAGAAGTTCTTCAGGTCTTCGGCGTTGTCCACGTCCGGCGCGGTGTCGCCTACCTGCTGCGTCACCTGGGCCAGGATGCTGCCGCCCAGGCGGTTCTTGCCGCGGCCGAGGTCGATGGCGATCAGCACGCTGTCGCCGGCATCGGTGCGCAGTTGCGGGGTCAGGGTCCGGTCGGTGTCGTCCACGGCGGCAAACGCCGAGATGATCAGCGAGACTGGCGCGACCACTTCCTTGTCGGCGCCGTTGTCCTGCCACTTGGTGCGCATGGACAGCGAATCCTTGCCCACCGGGATGCTGATGCCCAGCGCCGGGCACAGCTCCATGCCGACGGCGTGCACGGTGTCATACAGCTTGGCGTCCTCGCCTTCCACGCCGCAGGCCGCCATCCAGTTGGCCGACAGCTTCACCTTGCCCAGGTCCTTGACCGGCGCGGCGGCCAGGTTGGTCAGTGCCTCGCCGATGGCCATGCGGCCGGAGGCCGGAGCGTTGATCACGGCCAGCGGCGTGCGCTCGCCCATTGTCATGGCTTCGCCGGTGCGGCCCTTGTAATCGAGCGTGGTCACGGCCACGTCGGCCACCGGCACCTGCCAGGGGCCGACCATCTGGTCGCGCGCGTTCATGCCGCCCACGGTACGGTCGCCGATGGTGATCAGGAAGGACTTGCTGGCCACGGTGGGGTGGCGCAGCACGTCGCGCACGGCCTTGTCCAGCGCGATGCCGGTCACGTCCACCGGCGGCAGGCTTTGCTCCACATGCCTGACGTCGCGGTGCATGCGCGGCGGCTTGCCCAGCAGCACGTCCATCGGCATGTTCACGGCATGGTGTTCCTTGAGCGCGGCGTCGACATGGGCGTCGACCAGCTGCAGCTGCTTCTCCTCGGTGGCGATGCCCACCACCGCGAACGGCGAGCGCTCGCGCTGGCACATGGCCTGGAACAGCGGGAAGGATTCCGGCGCCACCGCCATCACATAGCGTTCCTGCGACTCGTTGCACCAGATCTCGGCCGGGCTCATGCCGGACTCTTCCAGGTGCACCTGGCGCAGGTCGAAACGCGCGCCGCGGCCGGCGCCGTCCACCAGTTCGGGGAAGGCATTGGAAATGCCGCCCGCGCCCACGTCATGGATCGACAGGATGGGGTTGTCGTCGCCGAGTTGCCAGCAGGCGTTGATCACTTCCTGCGCGCGCCGCTCCATCTCGGGGTTGCCGCGCTGGACCGAATCGAAGTCCAGGTCGGCGGTGTTGGTGCCGGTCGCCATCGAGCTGGCGGCGCTGCCGCCCATGCCGATGCGCATGCCCGGGCCGCCCAGCTGGATCAGCAGCGAGCCGGCGGGCAGGTCCTTCTTGTGCGTGTGGCCGGCGTCGATATTGCCGATGCCGCCGGCGATCATGATCGGCTTGTGATAGCCGCGCACGGTGCCGCCGACGTTTTGCTCGTAGACGCGGAAGTAGCCACCCAGGATGGCGCGGCCGAACTCGTTGTTGAACGCGGCGCCGCCMAGCGGGCCGTCGGTCATGATCTGCAGCGGCGAGGCGATGCGATCCGGCTTGCCGGTCACGCCGGGCTTGTCGGCGGGGTTGCGGTGCGCCACCGGCTGGGCCGCGTCGCGCGCGTTTTCCCAGCCTTCGACGGCATCGGGCAGCATCAGGTTGGAAACCGTGAAACCGGTCAGGCCCGCCTTGGGCTTGCCGCCACGTCCGGTGGCGCCCTCGTCACGGATCTCGCCGCCGGCACCGGTGGAGGCGCCGGGGAACGGCGAGATGGCGGTCGGGTGGTTGTGCGTCTCCACCTTCATCAGCGTGTGGGTCAGCGCCTCATGGCGGCCGTACTTGTGCCCGGTGCCGCGCGGGAACCAGCGCTCGGCCACGTCGCCTTCCATCACCGCGGAGTTGTCCGAGTACGCCACGATCGACCCTTGCGGGTTGAGCTGGTGGGTATTGCGGATCATGGCGAACAGGGATTTATCCTGCTGCACGCCGTCGATGGTCCAGGTGGCGTTGAAGATCTTGTGGCGGCAGTGCTCGCTGTTGGCCTGCGCGAACATCATCAGCTCGACGTCGGTCGGGTTGCGCTCCAGCCTGGCGTAGGCGTCCACCAGGTAATCGATCTCGTCTTCCGACAGCGCCAGGCCCATCTCGGTATTGGCCTGCGCCAGCGCGGCGCGGCCACCGGAGATATCGATGAAGCGCAGCGGCTTGGCGGGCAGTTCCTGGAACAGGCCGGCGGCGTCCTCGCGCGAGGCCACCACGGATTCGGTCATGCGATCGAACAGGTGGGCGGCCACGGCGGCACGGGTGCCGGCGTCCAGCGACTTGCGCCCGCGCAGCAGGCCCTTCTTGCACACCACGGTGATCTCGATGCCACGCTCGATGCGGTGGACGTGCTCGAAGCCGCAGTTATGCGCAATATCGGTGGCCTTGCTGGCCCACGGCGAAATCGTGCCGAAACGCGGGATCACCACGAAACGGTCGCCTTCGGTCTGTGCCTCGAAAGGCGCACCGTAGGTCAGCAGCGCGCCGATGCGGGCGCTGTCGTCCTGGGACAGCGGCACGTCGGTGTCGACGAAATGCAGGAACTGGCCGTGCACCGACTCGATGTCGGCGTCGATCTGCTTGAGGGCGGTGAGCAGGCGTTGCTGGCGGAAGGCGGAAAGCGCCAATGCACCGGGGAAGCACGAGAAATGCGCCATGGTCTGAGCGGTCGGGAGGGCAGGAGGTAGGGGCTGCTACCGGCCGGCGCCGCTGGTTGGGGCGCCGTGCTGGCGGGAAACCGGCATTATACCTTGTCGAAGGGGGTTTCCCGCGATGCAGCACGGGCAGCTTGATGGACAAAGGCACGGGTGCCGCGGACGAGCCTCGCAGCCATCACGCGGAAGGCGCCCCGCCCGGCACAGCATGCCGCAAGCGGCACTTCAATCCGTCTGCCGCAGCCGGCACCCCTGCGCCGGCGAAGCGCCGGTGTCACCGCCGGCGCTGCTTTACGGGCGTGGCCGGCTCAGCGGTCGGGCCACGGCGCCGCATCCACCACCGGGAAGCTGCCGCTGAACTGGTCCAGCAGGCCCATGAAGCGCGGCAGCAGCGATACGGCGCCGCTCAGCGAGAGGCGGCCTTCGGCCATGGCCTCGGCAACGGTCCAGCGCCGCGTCAACAGCCCGTCGAGCGTGTCGCGGGTGGTTTCGATGACCACGTCCGCCGAGGACGCCGCCTCCACCTGCAGGCTGCTCAGCGCGCAGTTGGACAAGGTGCTCACCCACTGCTCGCCGCTCTCGGTGAAATGCCAGCCGAGCTGGCACGCCATGCCTTCGGCACGCTGGCCATGGATGCGCACCGCCAGCGCGTCGAACAACAGTTCGTTGCTCATGGCGTGCATCAGGGCGTTGGCCGGCGGCCCCTGCGGATTGGCCTGGGGCGGGCCTTCGCGATCACGTGGACTTCGTGTTCCGCCTCGATCGACAGCGTCGGCGCGATCAGCGTGGAGCGTCCCAACGGCAAGGTCTTGCCCAGCCCCGCATCCACCTGCGCCGCCGGCCCCTTGGCCAGCGTATGGCCAAACTGGAACTGCGCGCGGCGCGCCATTGCCACGCCGCCGATCACGTTCTCGGCAATGGCGTGGTGCATGAAGCCGGATGGCGCTATCACCTGCACCCGTCCGGCGCGCACGTCGGCTTCGTCCACCAGTCCCGCCACCCCGCCGAAGTGGTCGGCATGGCTGTGGCTGTAGATCACGGTGTGCAGCGTGCGATTGCCGCGATGCTGCCGGTACAGCGCAAGCGCCGCGGCGGCAGTCTCCGGGCAGGTCAGCGCGTCCAGCGCGATCACGCCGGTGTCGCCTTCGATAAAGGTGATGTTGGCGATATCGAATCCCCGCACCTGGAAGATACGCGGCGTGACCTGGAACAGCCCGTGGATACGGTTCAGCCGCGCCTGCCGCCACAGGCTCGGGTTGACGGTATCCGGCGCCTGCCCGGCATCGAGGAAACCGTACGCCTCCAGGTTCCACACGCCGTGGCCGTTGGCGCGCGCGACCCTGGCATCGGGGATGGTGCCGAGAAAGYCGCGCTGCGCGTCCTCCCAGTCCTGTTCGTCGTGCTCCGGCAGTTCGCGCGCCAGCAGGCGATGAAAGTCAGCCGTGGCCGCGTGGGCACAGCCTGGATTGTCCGTCATGGGGTCTCCGTGTTGGTTAATGCGGGTTACTGCCAGCGCAGCACCAGCGCGCCGGGCAACTTCTCCATCAGCCGGTTCGTCATTCCCCCTCGGCCTTTACATTGAGATAGGCCGACAGCGCCGCCAGCAACTCCACCTGCAGCGCAGGCGCGTCCAGCTTCAAGGGCCCGGGGTCGGTCAGCACCGCGTTGATCAGGACGCCATATGGGAGCGCGCCAGCGGCCAGGAGGGCGAGGTCTCGCGGGCCGCGGGCGGCATGCGGCGCGGCTCCAGCACGGCGGCGGCGTACAAGCCACGGTGCTTGCTGAAGTCTTGGCCGCGCTTTGTGTTCACGTTATCCGGAAATACCCTCGCAAGGCGGCAGTGCCTCAGGCGCGCGGCTGCCCGGCTGCCCGATGGATGGCCGCCCTGATCCGCGGATAGGTGCCGCAGCGGCAGACAATGCCGGACATGAACGCATCGATGTCGGCATCGCTGGGCTTCGGGATTTTTTTCAGCAGTGCGCTGGCAGCCATGAGCTGTGCGCTCTGGCAGTACCCGCACTGCACCACATCGAGATCGATCCAGGCAGCCTTCAAGGCTTGCGCCTGCGCGCCGCGCAAGCCTTCGATGGTGACGATCCTGGTCTTTTCCAGCGACGAGACCTTGCGCTGACAGGCGAAGCCCCGGTCGTCGTTCATCTGTACCGTGCAGGCGCCGCAAATGCCCACGCCGCAGCCATACTTGGTGCCGGTCAACCCCAGTTCGCAGCGCAGCACCCACAACAGCGGCGTGTCCGGATCGGACCGCACGGTCACCGCCTTGCCGTTGATGTTCAGGGATAACATGGTTCTCTCCCGCAGCTCATGCAAACTTCAAGGGCAATGCGCGCAGGCGCTGCCCGGTCAGCGCAAACAGGGCATTCGCCACCGCCGGCGCAATCGGCGGCGTGCCGGTTTCGCCCACGCCCCGCGGATGTTCCTGGCTCGGCATGATGTCGGTTTCGATCGCCGGGCAGTCGTTGATGTGGATGACAGGAAATTCCTTGAAATTCCGCTGGTGCACCTGGCCATGGTCGATCGTGATTTCTTCGTACAGCGCGGCCGACAGGCCAAAAATGATCGCACTTTCCAGTTGCTGCCGGATCAGGTTCGGGTTCACCGCCGTACCGCAATCGATCACGCAGACCACCCGGTGCACACGCACCCGCTTGTCCGGCGCCAGCGATACCTCCGCCACCTGCGCGACGATGCTGCCGTAGGCCTCGTGCAGCGCCACCCCGCGCGCGCGCGCGGCGCCGTCGGTAGCCTGCCCTGGCGCCCGCCCCCAGCCGGCCAGTTCCGCGGCGCGCTGCAACACGGCCATGTGGCGCGGGTGCTTTGCCAACAGGCCGGCGCGGAACGCCACGGGATCCTTGCCAGCCGCCGCCGCCAGCTCATCGATGAAGCTCTCGGTAAAAAAGGCCTGGTGCGAATGGCCGACCGAGCGCCAGAAGCCCACCGGCACCGGCAGGTCGACAATCACATGGCCGA
>NZ_JBFTLX010000295.1:0-8127 GCF_056396665.1 Cupriavidus sp. 05T313
CCCTTGATGCGCGCCAGTGCGGCTTCCTTGTCGGCTTCGCTGATCTTGTCCTTCTTGATCAGGCGGTCCAGGCTGCCCGCAACGGTGGCGATGCCCTTGTTCACCGCTGCGTCGCTGATGTCCACCATCACCACGTCCAGGCCCACTACGGCGCATGCTTGCGCGATGCCGTTACCCATGGTGCCGGCGCCTACGATGCCAACTGTCCTTATTCCCATCTTCTCTTCCTTGTTGCTGGTTGCTTGATGCAGATCCGGCCCGCCGCGGGTGCGGCGGGCCGGTGGTTCATAGGGTCAGGCGTCGCGCAGCGCGGCGATGATGCGATCGGCGTGCTGGCTGAGGATTTCCGGATCCTGCATGTCCGTGCCGTGGCCGCGCAGCGTGCGGTCGGCATAGCGGGGCACGATGTGGAAATGCACGTGCGGGACGGTCTGGCCCGCGGCGCTGCCGTTGAACTGGCCGATCGAGATGCCRTCCGGCCTGAAGGCGGCGCGCACCGCGCGGGCTACGCGCTTGGTGGTGCGGATGGCGGCTTCGGCGCCGGCGTCGGAGAGGTCGAAGATCTCCGCGGCCGGCTCCTTGGTCACCACCAATACGTGCCCGTCGGACTGGGGCATGATGTCCATGAAGGCAACGGTGTCGGCGTCTTCATACACCTTGTTGCAAGGCAATTCGCCACGCAGGATGCGGGCGAAGATATTGTTGGGATCGTACACGGTGCTCCTGATTGGTCTTGTCTTGATCTTGTCTTGATCTTGTCTTGGTATTGGCTTGGCCCTGGCGCTTGGCGGCCGCGCCATGGCCGCGTTATGGCGGCGTTATGGCGGCGTTATGGCCTTACGCAAACGTCAAGTTTAACGCAGGGGCCCCGCATGAAACAGCCCCTGGCCGACACATCACATATTGCGCCGGTACTGTCCTCCCACCTCGAACAGCGCATGGGTGATCTGCCCCAGCGAGCACACGCGCACCGCATCCATCAGCACCGCGAACACATTGTCGTTGTCGATCACGGCCTGGCGCAAACGCTGCAGCGTCGCAGGCGCCGCATCCGCATKGCGCGCATGGAAATCCGCCAGCCGCGCGAGTTGCCCCTGCTTCTCCTCCTCGCTGGAACGCGCCAGTTCGAGCGTCTGCGTGGCGGGCTCGCCGTTGGGATTGCGGAAGGTGTTGACGCCGATGATGGGCAGCGTGCCGTCATGCTTGCGCTGYTCGTAGYRCAGCGACTCCTCCTGGATCTTGCCGCGCTGGTAGCCGGTCTCCATCGCCCCCAGCACGCCGCCGCGCTCGGCGATGCGCTCGAACTCCTGCATCACCGCCTCCTCCACCAGATCGGTCAGCTCGTCGATCAGGAAGCTGCCCTGGTTGGGGTTCTCGCATCTGGCCACGCCCCATTCGCGGTTGATGATGAGCTGGATAGCCAGCGCGCGGCGCACCGATTCGCCGGTGGGCGTGGTGATGGCTTCGTCGTAGGCGTTGGTGTGCAGCGAATTGCAGTTGTCGTAGATCGCGATCAACGCCTGCAGCGTGGTGCGGATATCGTTGAAGTCGATCTCCTGCGCATGCAGCGAGCGGCCGGACGTCTGGATGTGGTACTTGAGCTTCTGGCTGCGTTCGTTGGCGCCGTATTTGTCACGCATCGTCACGGCCCAGATACGGCGCGCCACGCGGCCCATCACGCTGTATTCCGGGTCCATGCCGTTGGAGAAGAAGAACGACAGGTTGGGCGCGAAATCGTCGATATGCATGCCGCGCGCGAGATACGCCTCCACATAGGTGAAGCCGTTGGACAACGTGAATGCCAGTTGCGAGATGGGGTTCGCGCCGGCCTCCGCGATGTGATAGCCGGAGATCGACACCGAGTAGAAATTGCGCACCTGGTGATGCACGAAGTAGGCCTGGATATCGCCCATCACCTTGAGCGAGAACTCGGTGGAGAAGATGCAGGTGTTCTGCCCCTGGTCTTCCTTGAGGATGTCGGCCTGCACCGTGCCGCGCACGTTCTGCAGCACCCACGCGCGGATCTTGGCCTCCTCGTCGCTGGTGGGATCGCGGCCGTTGTCGGCGCGGAACTTGTCGAGCTGCTGGTCAATGGCGGTGTTCATGAACATCGCCAGGATGGTGGGCGCGGGCCCGTTGATGGTCATCGACACGGAGGTCGACGGGCTGGTCAGGTCGAAGCCGTCGTACAGCACCTTCATGTCGTCGAGCGTGGCGATCGACACACCCGAATTGCCGACCTTGCCGTAGATATCCGGTCGCGTATGCGGATCCTCGCCGTACAGCGTGACCGAGTCGAAGGCGGTGGACAGGCGCTTGGCATCCATGCCCTCGGAGACCAGCTTGAAACGGCGGTTGGTGCGGAAGGCATCGCCCTCGCCCGCGAACATGCGGGTGGGATCTTCGTTCTCGCGCTTGAAGGCGAACACGCCGGCGGTATAGGGGAAGCTGCCGGGCACGTTCTCGCGCATCAGCCACCTGAGCACTTCGCCATCGTCCTCGAAGCGAGGCAGCACCACCTTGCGCACCGTAGTGCCGGACAAGGTGGTGGTGGTGAGCGTGGTGCGGATTTCCTTGTCGCGGATCTTCACCACGTACTCATCGCCGCTATAGGCCTTGCGCATCTCCGGCCACATCGCCAACAGCTTGCGCTCCTGCGCCCCCAGCGCGGCGTCGCGCTCCGCGGCGAGCGCCTGCAGCGCGTCGGCGGCATCGCCCGGCGTTGGCTCCGGCGCGGCCAGCAGCATGCGGCGCGCCTCGCGCAGTTGCTGGCGCTCGCGCGCCAGCCGGCTTTGCGCGTCCACGCGGCGGTGGTAAGCGCGCATGGTGTCGGCGATCTCCGCCAGGTAGCGGTTGCGCGCCGGCGGCACGATCACGTTCTGCCCGGTGGAGATGCGTCCGCTCAGCAGCGGCAGCACGCCAGCCGGCGCGCGCATGCCGCGCGCGCACAGCGCTTCGCGCAGGCCTTGGTAGAGCATGGTGACGCCGTCGTCGTTGAAGCGGGACGCCTGGGTGCCGTACACCGGCATCTCCTCGGGCTTTGCATGCCACTGCTCGCGGTTGCGCTGCACCTGCTTGGCCACGTCGCGCCACGCGTCGCGCGCGCCCTTGCGGTCGAACTTGTTGATGGCGACGAAGTCGGCGAAGTCCAGCATGTCGATCTTCTCGAGCTGGCTGGCGGCGCCGAACTCGGGCGTCATCACGTACAGCGACAGGTCCGCATGCGGCACGATGGCCGCATCGCCCTGGCCGATGCCCGAGGTCTCGACGATGATCAGGTCGAAGCCACTCGCCTTGCACGCTGCCAGCACATCCGGCAGCGCCTGCGAAATCTCGGAGCCGGCCTCGCGCGTGGCCAGCGAGCGCATGAAGATGTTCGGATGATTGATCGCATTCATGCGGATGCGGTCGCCCAGCAACGCGCCGCCGGATTTGCGGCGCGAGGGATCGATCGAGATCACCGCGATCGACAGCGCATCCTGCTGGTCCAGCCGGATGCGGCGGATCAGTTCATCGGTCAGCGAGGACTTGCCGGCGCCGCCGGTGCCGGTGATGCCCAGCACGGGCGTCTTGACCTTTGCCGCTTCGGTGCGCAGCGCATCGGCCAGCGACGGTTCCGCCTTGCCGTTTTCCAGCGCGGTGATCACTTGCGCGAGCGCACGGCGGTCGCCGCCCTTCACCGCGTCGAGCGTGGTCGGCGCATAACGCGCGAGGTCGATATCGCAGCGCTGCACCATGTCTGCGATCATGCCCGCCAGGCCCAGGCGCTGGCCGTCTTCCGGGCTGAAGATGCGCGCCACGCCATAGGCCTGCAGTTCGCGGATCTCGTCCGGCACGATCACGCCCCCGCCGCCGCCGAATAGCTGGATGTGCCCGCCGCCACGCTGGCGCAGCAGGTCGATCATGTACTTGAAGTACTCGACGTGCCCGCCCTGGTAGCTGGAAATGGCGATGCCCTGCACGTCTTCCTGCAGAGCCGCACTGACCACTTCCTGCACCGAGCGGTTATGCCCCAGGTGGATCACCTCGCAGCCCGAAGACTGCAGGATGCGCCGCATGATGTTGATGGAGGCATCGTGGCCGTCGAACAGCGAGGCCGCGGTGACGAAGCGCACTTTGTTGACGGGGCCTTTCGGTCCCTGCGCCTGATGGGAAACGCCGGGTTGGGCGCCCTTCTGCACATCGGAAAGATCGGTCATTTGTCTCCACCATGTTCGGTGTTCTGGCTGCTCGCTTGACGCCCATGTCTGCCGCTCTGGAGTCGGCTCGGATCCCGCATGCGAACGGTCTGGCTGGCGCCGGCCCGGCGGCTTGATTATATGACGTTTACGTTAACGGCAATCAAGCCAGGGACACCCTGCTTGCCGCGCGGCGCGGGCTGCCATGACGAACATCCTCGCACAGTTGGCGAGACGGTGTGATGGATTCTGAGGGAGAAAACGGGCGGGGCGGCGGCATCCGCGGCGCGCGCAAGCGGCCTCGGGCTCCGTGGGCGGGCCGGGAACCGGCGCGCCCGTTGCCGGCCGGCGCGGGGCCACGTGCCCGCGCGAGCCAGCCTGCATCACGTCAGAGACCCGGCTCCGGGCATTCGCCCGCGCCGTTGCCCCGGCGCTCGGCAAACCGGCGCTTCAGCGCGCCAGTCATCCCGCCCAGCCAGCGCCACCACAGGGGGGCGGCCGACTCGGCGAGCGTGAAGCGCGCGCCTTCGCTCTCGCCCGACAGCCATACCGTCGCGCCGGCCGGCAGTGCGTACACGGCGCCCGGCAGCAGCCAGATATCGGCGTGATGGCCCTCCAGTGTCAGCCACAGGCGCCCTTCCAGCACCTTGACGCTCTGCCCTTCGGGGGCGCGCCAGCACACCGGCCGGCCGGGTTCATCCAGTTCGAAGATCCGTAGTTCGCGCATTTCGCTACTCCTTTCTGCATTGCGGTGATGTCTCGTGCCGCCCGGCCTGGCCGGTGCCGGCCCCCTCCTCCGCATGCCTTCCATTATTCACAGCGGCTACTACAATCCCATGAACAGTTGCGAACAGTTTTCCATGCACTGTTCAGTAGTTTTTCCTGACACTTTGCAAGCGCGCCCGTCATGAAGCTGACCCTAGTCCCCGCCACCGGCGTGCCCCTGACCGACCAGATCGTCAACGAGGTCAAGACCTGGATCAGCACGCGCGAGGTGCGTCCCGGCGCCCGCCTGCCGTCGATCCGCCAACTGGCGGCGGAGCACGGCATCAGCCGATTCCCGGTGATCGAGGCCTATGACCGGCTGGTGTCGCAGGGCCTGCTCGACTCCCGCCACGGCTCGGGCTTCTTCGTCGCGGACAGCCCGCTGCTGGCGCGCGCCGCCAATGGCTGGTCGGACCCGAAGCTGGCCGAGGACCTGTCGGACCATATCCTGGAGCAGTTCAATCACCCCAGCGCCACCCTCAAGCTGGCGGGCGGCTTCGTACCCGAAACCTGGCGCGACCTGGACGGGCTGACGCAGGCGATCCGCCAGGTCTCGCGCACCGACGTCTGCAGCGTGATCCATTACGCCACGCCGATGGGCCTTCCGGAACTGCGCCAGCATGTGCTGACCCGCGTGCGGCAACTTGGCATCGCCGCCGAACTGCCGCAGGTACTGATCACCACCGGCGCCAGCCAGGCGCTGGACCTGGTGGTGCGCCGCCTGCTCAAGCCAGGCGATACGGTATTCGTGGAAGACCCCGGCTACTACAACCTGTTCGGCCTGCTGCGCCTGCACGGCGTGCGGCTGGTGGGCGTGCCGCAAACCCGCAATGGCCCGGACCCGGACGCCGYGGAGGCGTTGCTCCGCGAGCACAAGCCCAAGCTGTTCTTCACCAACAGCGTGCTGCAGAACCCGACCGGCTCGACCCTGGCGCCGCCGGTGGCATTCCGCCTGCTCGAACTGGCACGGCGGCATGGCTTCCGCTTTGTCGAGGACGATATCTTCTCGGACTTCCAGACCCACTTCACCGATCGCCTGGCCACGCTGGACCAGCTCGAACATGTGATCTATATCGGTGGCTTTTCCAAGACGGTGTCGGCCTCGCTGCGGATCGGCTACCTGGTCGCCGACAAGGCGCTGGTGAAGGAACTGGTGGACGTGAAGGTGCTGACCAGCGTGGCCGGCTCGCATTTCGCGGAAGCCGTCACCACGGCCTTGCTGGAGCGGGGCGCCTATCGCAAATACATGGAGCGGCTGCGCCTGCGGGTGCGGCAGGCGACCGCCGGCGCGGTGCGGCGCCTGGGCGAGTTTGGCTGGGAGGTGTTTTGCGAACCGGCGGGGGGCAATTTCCTATGGGCACGCGCACTCGGAATCGATGATTCACGCGAACTGGTGACGCTCGCGGAGCGGCACGGCGTGACGCTGGCGCCCGGCAATTACTTCCGGCCGGGCGGCGAAACCTCGGCCTGGATCCGCATCAACTCCGCGTTTGTCGAGGAGCCACGCGCGCTGGCGTTCCTGCGGGAGGCCGGCGCGCGCGAACTGTAACGGGGGCGGCGTCAGCCGCCGTGCAGCACCGCGTTGCGGCGCGCGTAGAGGAAGTAGATGGCCAGCCCGATCGCCAGCCAGCTGGTGAACGCGATCCAGGTCAGCGCCTGCAGGTGAGCCATCAGGAACAGGCAGAAGCCCACGGACAGCAGCGGCACCACCGGCACACCGGGGCAGCGGAAAGCGCGCGGCAGGTCCGGCCGGGTCTTGCGCAGCACCAGCACCGCCACCGAGATCAGCGTGAAGGCCGACAACGTGCCGATATTGATGAGCTCCGCCAGCACGTTGAGCGGCACGAACGCCGCGATAAACGCGAACACGATGCCCACCGTCCAGGTGGCGAAGAACGGCGTGGCATGCACGGGATGCACCTTCGACAAGCGCTCCGGCAGCAGGCCGTCGCGCGACATGGCGAAGATGATGCGTGTCTGGCCGAAGGTCATCACCAGGATCACCGTGGTCATGCCCAGGATGGCGCCAAGATCGACGAAGCCCGCCACCCAGTTCTGCCCGGCATACTGCAGCGCAAGCGAGACCGGGTGATCGATGCCGGCGAACTTGGCGAAGGGCACGATGCCCGTCATGATGGCCGCAACCGTCACGTACAGCACGGTGCACACGGCCAGCGAGCCGATGATGCCGATAGGCAGGTCGCGGCGCGGGTTGCGGACTTCCTCCGCGGCCGAGGTGACGGCGTCGAAGCCAATGAAGGCGAAGAACACCAGCGCCGCCGCATTGAAGATGCCGTCCAGCCCGAAGGGCGCGAACGGATGCCAGTTGGCCGGCTTGACGTGCCACACGCCCACTGCGATGAAGAGCAGCACCACCGCGATCTTGATGGCCACCATCACGTTGTTCAGGCGCGCCGACTCGCGCACGCCGTAGGACACGATCCAGGTGATCAGCAGCATGATCACGGCAGCGGGCAGGTTGAACAGCGTCTGCGCGCCCGGCACAGCACCGGGTGCGGCGGTGAGCATGACCGGCAGGTGAATGCCGAAGCCTGCCATCAGCGACTGGAAATAGCCCGACCACCCCACCGACACCGCCGAGGTCGCTAGCCCATACTCAAGCAGCAGGTCCCAGCCGATCATCCACGCCACGATCTCGCCGAGCGTGGCGTAGCTGTAGGTGTAGATGGAGCCGGAGACGGGGATCGCGGACGCGAACTCGGCATAGCAGAGCGCGGCAAACCCGCAGGCCAGTGCGGCGATCACGAAGGACACGGTCAGCGCCGGGCCGGCCGTGAGCGCGCCGGTGCCCGTCAGCACGAAGATGCCGGTGCCGATGATGGCGCCGATTCCCATCAGGATCAGGTCAACGGGACCGAGCACTTTTTTCAGGCCGTCGTCGCGGGCAGCGGCCAGCATGGCCTCGATGTTCTTGGTGCGGAACAGACTCATCGGCGGGTACTCCTGACGCGCTGGGCGGCTTTGAAAAGCGGCGTATTTTAGCGCGGTAGGGTGGGCGGATTCGTCACTTTCGGGGTGGTCGCTGTTTCTTTGGGCGGCGATGGCTATTGCACCCAACAGCCATACGACATCCCCMCTGCGGGGGGCTGCCGGTCACTCTTCTTTGCTTCGGCAAAGAAGACTAACGAGAAGAAAGCCGACCCTGCCGGGGGCAGAGCAATAA
>NZ_JBFTLX010000296.1:0-8090 GCF_056396665.1 Cupriavidus sp. 05T313
AACCAAAGCTGCACCTGTAAAGGCTGCTGCCAAGAAGGCCGCGCCGGCCAAGAAGGCTGCTCCCGCAGCTGCCGCGGTAACCCCGCGTCCGCTGAAGGAAACCTTCAACAAGTCGAGCCTGGTCGCTCATCTGGTAGCACAGACCCAGTTGGAGGCCAAAGCCGTGAAGACGGTGCTGGCTCATCTGGAAAACACCATCGTCAGCGCGCTGCACAAGAAGGGCGCAGGCGAGTTCACGCTGCCCGGCCTGATGAAGGTTACGGCCCAGCAAGTGCCCGCCAAGAAGAAGCGCTTCGGCAAGGACCCGTTCTCCGGTGAAGAGCGTTGGTTCCCGGCCAAGCCCGCCAGCGTCAAGGTCAAGGTSCGYCCGCTGAAGAAGCTGAAGGACGCAGCAGCTGCCTGATCGGGGCCTGTTTCCAGCTTGAAAAGGAGCCGCTAGCCGGCTCCTTTTTTGTATCTGGCGTTTGCACTGCGGGCATGCCGTGTGCATTCGCAGGTGCGCCGCGGCGCCTCAGCCGGCAGTGAATGAAGCCGGTGCAATACTCCGGGAGATCGTCATGCCAAGCATCCAGTACCGCCTGTGGCGGCTAGCCCTGCGCCTGGTCCGGCGCAAACACCGTTTTTCCAGTGCGCAGGCGCTGCACGAAGAGATTCGCCGCCGCCGCAAGATCGGCCGGGCGGATCCCTCGCCGCGCTTGCTGGCGCGCCATGAAATCAGCATGGAACTGGTTGCCGGCGTGGGGGTCTACACCGTGCGCCCGCGGGGCGCCGACAGCGGCCGCCAGATTCTCTACCTGCACGGCGGCGGCTACGTATTCGATATCGTCAGCCAGCACTGGGACTTCATCGGCAAGCTGGTGGATGCCCTTGGCGCGACGGTGATCGTGCCGATCTATCCRCTGGCGCCGGAACATACCTACCGCGACGTGTTTGCCGGGATGCTGCCGCTCTACGACCAGATCGTGCAGCGCCAGCCGCCCGCCAGCCTGACCGTGATGGGCGATTCGGCCGGCGGCGGCATGGCGCTCGCGCTGGCGCAGATCGCGCGCGATTCCGGGCGCGCGCTGCCCGGCAGGCTGGTGCTGATGTCACCGTTCGTGGACGCGACAGGGAGCAACCCGGGCATCGATGCGCTCGAACCGCTGGACCCGATGCTGTCCAAGCCAGGCGGCATCGAGTGCGGCCGGGTCTATGCCGGCGGTGATCCCGTCACGCTGCCGCAGGTCAGCCCCATCTACGGCAGCCTGCGTGACCTGCCGCCGGTGACGCTGTTCATCGGCACCCATGACGTGTTGCTGCCCGACTGCCGCGCCTTCCGCCTGCTCGCGCAGGAACAGGGATTGCCGCTGCGGTACTACGAATACGAGGGCATGTTCCACGTGTGGATGCTGTTGCCGATGCCGGAAGCCGACGCAGCGTTCGCGCAGATCGTAGCCGCCGTGCAGRCCGACGACAGCGCACAGCGGCACCCGCCGGGCCTGGCCCCGCTCTGCGCGGAAGCGGAAACCGCGGACCACGCAGGGCAACGGTAGCGCCCGGGGTGCAACCCGGCGGGAGCGCAGGCCGCGAGGAACGGCGATAATCGCGGGGTTGCCGGCCAACTGCCGGCCTTTAGGAGTCCCCATGTTTTCTCGTCGTTACGGCGCGGTCTGGCTGACCGTGCTCGCGTTGCTCGCGCTGGCGGCGCTCGCCGCCATGCAACGGATTTCCCCGGCATGGCTGGCGGCGCCGGTCGCGCTGCTGTTGGTCGGTTTGTACGACATTGGCCAGTCGCGCCACTCCATCCTGCGGAACTATCCGGTCTGGGGCCACCTGCGCTTCTTCTTCGAGTTCATCCGCCCGGAGATCCGCCAGTATTTCATCGAGGACGACACCAACGAGATGCCGTTCTCGCGCCAGCAGCGCAGCCTCGTCTACCAGCGCGCCAAGAACGAGGTCGACAGCCGGCCCTTCGGCACCGAGATCGATGTGCGCCTGGCGGGCCACGAGTGGATCAGCCATTCGCTGGCGCCGACCCGCATCCCCTCCGCCGACTTCCGCATCACCGTGGGCGAGGGCCGCGCCCAGCCTTACTCGTTATCGATCTTCAACGTCTCGGCGATGAGCTTCGGCGCGCTGTCCGGCAACGCGATCCGTTCGCTCAACCGGGGCRCAAAGCTTGGCGGCTTTATCCACGACACCGGCGAAGGCTCGATCTCCCCGTACCACCGCGCCGAAGGCGGCGACCTGATCTGGGAGGTGGCCTCCGGCTACTTTGGTTGCCGCCGCGCGGACGGTGGCTTCGATCCCGACAAGTTCGCCGAGCAGGCGCGCTCGCCCCAGGTCAAGATGATCGAGGTCAAGCTCTCGCAAGGCGCCAAGCCGGGCCATGGCGGCGTACTGCCGGCGGCCAAGGTCACGCCGGAAATTGCCGCCACGCGCGGCATCGCCATGGGCGAGGACTGCATCTCGCCGGCCACGCACAGCGAATTCTCCACGCCGCTGGGCCTGCTGCAGTTCGTCGACCGGCTGCGCACGCTGTCCGGTGGCAAGCCGACCGGGTTCAAGCTCTGCATCGGGCACCCATGGGAGTTCTTCGGTATCGTCAAGGCCATGCTGGAATCGGGCATCCTGCCGGACTTCATCGTGGTGGACGGCGCCGAAGGCGGCACCGGCGCGGCGCCGCTGGAGTTCGTCGACCATATCGGCGTTCCGCTGCAGGAGGGGTTGCTGCTGGTCCACAACACGCTGGTCGGCGTGAACCTGCGCGACAAGATCCGCATCGGCGCCAGCGGCAAGATCATTACCGCGTTCGACGTGGCACGCACGCTGGCCACCGGTGCCGACTGGTGCAACTCGGCGCGCGGCTTCATGTTTGCGCTCGGCTGCGTGCAGGCGCAAAAATGCCATACCGACCGCTGCCCCGTGGGCGTGGCCACGCAGGATCCGGTGCGCCAGCGCGCCATCGTGGTGCCGGACAAGGCGGATCGCGTAGCCAGCTTCCACCGCCAGACGCTGCATGCGTTGCTGGAAATCCTGCAGGCAGCCGGCCTGCATCATCCTGCCGATCTCAAGCCGCACCATATCGTGCGGCGTATCTCGCCCAACGAAGTGCGGCTGATGTCCGAACTGCTCAAGTTCCTGACGCCGGGAGACCTGATCAACGGGAATTTCCGCTACCAGCTCTACGAGAAGTATTGGCCGCTGGCGCGCTCCGACAGTTTCTCGATGTAAAGCGCCGCGCTAGCGCGCGGCTTGCGGCGCCGGCAGGCGGGCGCGCCCGTGCTGGCGGAATGCGCTGGGCGCCTGCCCAACATGCTTGGCAAAGAAGCGCGCGAAATACGCGGCATCCGCAAAGCCCAGCGTCGAGGCGATCTGCTTGATATCGAGATCGCTATAGAGCAGATCGCGCTGCGCCTCCACGATCAGGCGCGAATGGATCAGCTGCAGCGCGCTCCTGCCGGCAAGCTGCTGGCAGATGCGGTTGAGCTGGGTGGGCGAGATGCCGAGCGTGTCGGCGTAGCCCGCCAGATCCTGGTGGTTCCGAAAACGAGCCTCCACCAGTTGCTGGAACTGCTGAAAATGGCGTGCGGTCCTGCCTGCCGGCTGCGCCCCGGTTGCACCCGCGCCCGAAGCGCGCCGGGCAATACCCACCAGCAGCAAGGACAGCAGCGCCGACAAGGCCGCGCCGCGCCACAGCGAGACCGCGTTCATCTCCGCACGAAACAGTTCCAGCGCTCCGGCGAGCACGGTGGCGTCATCGCGCTCGCCGCGGGCCGGGTCACCGAACTGGTCGTGGTAGGGCCGCTCGAACAGCGGCAGCGCATCCGGCACGCCAGCCAGCAGCGTGTGCAGGTAGTGATCGGTCATGGTGATCACGATGCCGTCCACGTCAGGCGTAAACCGAAAGCCATGCACGCAGCGCGGCGGCACCGTCACCACAGTGCGCGAGCCCAGCGGGTACTCGCGGTCGTCGAGCAGCGCGCGGCCGCCCCCCTGGTGCACGTAGAGAACCTGGAAGAAGCGCTCGTGGCGGTGCGGCTTGATTTCCCAGTCGTTGATTCCGCTGCGCTCCGGGATCGACTCGAAATGCAGTTGTTCCAGCAAGGGCTCGTTGGAGTTGACCCCGTAGAGCGAGTAGGTCGGGACGGTTTTCATGGGGCAGGGGCGGCACCGGGGTGCCAATTGTCCCGCCAGGGGGCGGATCTGTCCATCCGCGCTGCCGCTTGCCATGGCAGCGCAGCGATGGCTACTGATCCGCCTTGGCGCCCGACTTGCGTACGATCTCGGCCCACTTGTTGCCCTCCGCCACGGTGTAGCGCGCGAACTCGGCGGGGGAGGAACCTACCGGCTCGGCGCCCATGTCGGCGTACTGGCGCTGCACATCGGGCTGCCGCAGCGCCTGCGCGGCGTGGGCCGCCAGCTTCGCCACGATCGGGGCCGGCGTGCCGCGCGGTGCCCATAACCCGTACCAGGTGCTGATATTGAAGCCAGGCAAGCCCGACTCCGCCACCGTGGGCACGTCCGGCAGGGCACGCGCGCGCTTGAGCGTGGTGACGGCCACGGCGCGCAGCTTGCCGGCCTTGATAAACGGCATGGCCGATGGCATGGAATCGAACATCAACTGGATCTGGCCGCCCATCAGGTCGGTCAGCGCGGGCGAGCTGCCCTTGTACGGCACGTGCTGCATCGAGACATTGGCGGCGAACTTGAACGACTCGCCGGCCAGTTGCTGGGCCGACGCATTTCCCGCCGAACCAAAGTTGATGCTGCCACCCTTGGCCTTCGCATAGGCAATCAGGTCCTGCACGGTCTTGACGGGCGAATCGTTGTTGACCACCAGCACCAGTGGCACTTCGGCCAACTGCGTGATGGGCACAAAATCGTGAAACGCGTCGTAGCGCATCTTGGGGTAGATGCTCGGGTTGATCACATGCAGCGAGGCATTGGCGAGAATCGTGTAGCCGTCGGGCGCGGCCTTGGCGACCACTTCCGCGCCGATCATGCCGCTGGCGCCCGGCTTGTTGTCGATCACCACCGTCTGGCCGAGCGTGTCGCCCATCTTGACGCCGACCACGCGCGCCAGCAAGTCGGTTGGCCCGCCCGGCGGGTAAGGCAGCACCATGCGGATGGGGCGTTGCGGGAAATCGTCGGCGGCACGGGTGGGAGATGCGCCCAAGGCGGYAATGGCAGCCGTGGCGAGAGTCGCGAGCAAGACCAGATGGCGTGCGCAACGGCGATGCTTGGTGCGGTGTGTACCGTGTTGCGTGTTCAGGACCCTGAATCGGAATGGCATGAATTTGTCTCCTTGATTTTTATCGCGACTTTGCCGACGATCTGCCTGGCTTCCAGGGCGCCCAGCGCCTCGGCCAGCCCGCTCATCGGGTACACCTTCGACACGGTCGGTCGAATCTTGCCCTCGCTGGCCCAGGCACACAGCGTGCGCATGACGGCCTGCAGCGCAGGCGCATGCTGTGCCCRCTCGTTGGCGGGGGTCCAGCCGATATAGCGGCCAACAAAAAATCCATGCAGCGTCAGGTTCTTCACCAGCAGCAGGTTCAGCGGCGCTTGCGGGATGCGGCCACTGGCAAAGCCGATGCTGAGAATCCGCGCATTGGCAGCGGCCGCGCGCAGCGCCTGGTCGAACAGGTCGCCGCCTACCGGATCCACCACCACGTCGGCACCATGCCCGCCGGTTACGCGCTTGACTGTGGCGGCCAGGTCTTCCGGGGCCAGCGCATGCTGAGCGCCGCGCAGCAGGGCTTCCGCGCGTTTCGATTCGGTGCTGGCGCAGGCGATCACCCGCGCGCCCAACTGGTGGGCGATTTCCACCGCGGCCAGCCCCACGCCGGCGCCGGCGCCGAGCACCAGCACCGTTTCTCCCGGCTGCACGGCGCCGCGCCACACCAGGCCGCAGTAAGCGGTGCCGTAGGAGAGCGGGACCGGCAGGGCTTGCAGCGCGTCAAGCGTATCGGGTATGGGGTAGACGGTGTACTCCGGCAGCGTGACTTCGTCGGCAAAGCAGCCCCAGTCGGCAATGGCCACCACGCGGTCGCCGGGGCGCAGGCGCGTGACGGCCGCGCCGCAAGCCACTACGCGGCCGACCGCCTCGGTGYCGGGCACGAACGGCAACGGCGGCTTGGTCTGGTAGCGTCCCGCGACCATCAGGCCGGTGGCGTGGCTCACGCTGGCATATTCCACGGCAAGCGTGACCGCGTGCGGATCCGCAAGCGCCGGCCGCGGGATGCTCGCCAGGCGGACGTCTTGCGCTTTGCCGAAGTGCTCGCAGAGCAGGGCGCGCATCATGCCGTGGCTCCCGCCGTGTTTTGGCCAGCCAAAGGGCTAGCCTGCCTGACAACACCACACTCCAGCAATCGGGCGAGCTTGTCAGGCGCTATGCCGCATTCGCGCAACACGGCTTCGGTGTGTTCGCCGACACGCGGCGCTGCGGTGGGCACGCGCCGCATGCCCTTGGCCGGGATGCCGGCAAACGGCAGGGTAGCCAGGCCAGGCTGCGCTACCGTCTGGAACGTCTCCTGCTGCGCGGCTTGCGGGTGGTCGAGCACTTGCCGGTAGTCGCGCACCGGCGCATGGAGGATATCGTGCGCCTGAAGGATGCGCAGCCAGTGCCCCGTGCTCTTGCCGGCAAGCACCGCAGCCACGGCGTCCTGCAGCCACGCCGCGTGCGCCATGCGGCTGGCATTGTCGGCAAAGCGCGCATCGTCCGCCCACGCCGGGCGATCCAGCGCCAGGCACAGCCTGCCGAACTGCGCGTTGTTCAGCGCCAGCAAGGTGAGGCTGCCGTCGCTGGTCGCAAACACGCCATTCGGCGCGCTCACCGGCCCGGCGGCCACGGCACCCTGGATGGCGTACTCGAGGATATTGTTGGCCTGCAGCGCTACGCAGGCGTCGAACAGGTTTAGCTCGACATGCGCGCCGAGGCCGCGGCGAAAGCGCCTGCACAAGGCAGCGGCGCAGGCTTGCGCCGCATACAGCCCGGTGGCCGCGTCCGCCAGCAGCATGCCGATGCGGCGCGGCGTGCCGTCGGCCATGCGGTTGGTGTGCATGAGGCCGCTGTCGGCCTGCATCACCGAGTCCGAGGCCGGATAGTCGGCATAGGGGCCGTCCGCGCCGTAGCCGCTGATCGACACATAGACCAGCGCCGGATTGCGCGCGCACAGCGCGGCATAGCCCACGCCGAGCCGCTCGGCAACCTGCGGCCGGAAGTTCTGCACCACGATATCCGCTTGCAGCGCGAGGTCGAATAGCAGCGCCTTGCCGGCGTCGGTGGCCGCATCGATGCAGACGCCGCGCTTGCCTGCGTTGTACGCGATCGACAGCGCGCTGTGCTCCCCGCGCACCACGCCCACATGCCTGCCCCAGTCGCCCGCCGGCGGATCGACCTTGATGACCTCGGCGCCTTGTTGCCAGAGGATATGCGCGCAATACGGGCCCGCAATGCCCTGGCTGATATCCAGGATGCGCAGGCCAGAGAAGGGCAGTTCGTCAACCGCTTCGGATGAAGAGGCGGTAGGTGAAGCTAATGCGGATTGCAGGTCGGTCTGGGCCATCGGCAGGGATCTGAGAGTCGTAAGGTGGCGTCGGATGGCTTATGCTAGGGCGTACTCCTGGCCGTGACAATCCGTCGGCCTGTGCCACCCGTGTTGACTCATGATTGACAATAATCCCAGCTTCGACCTGAACCTGATCCGGCTGTTCGTCACGCTCGTGGAATCCAGAACGCTCACGGCCGCCGCCGCGCGCGGCGGCATGACCCGCTCCAATGTCTCGCGCCGTCTCAAGGCCCTTGAGCAGCATATGGGCGCGCAACTGATGCGGCGCACCACCCGCCATGTGGAGCTGACCGAGGCCGGGCGGCTGCTGTATGCGCACGGCGTTCGCATGCTCGATGAACTGCAGGCGGCGGGCACCTCGATCGACAGCCTTGGCCAGACCGTGCGCGGCGACGYGCGGATCCGCCTGCCCACCGGACTCGGGCATCTCTACCTGGCGCAGGTATTACTGGAATTTGCCCGGCAATACCCGGCCATCTCCTTGCGCGTGCTGATCAACGACTACATCGGCGACCTGATTTCCGCCGAGGTGGATGT
>NZ_JBFTLX010000297.1:0-7995 GCF_056396665.1 Cupriavidus sp. 05T313
GTCTTATGTGATCGGCCAATACCGGCACGACCAACCCGTGGCGGCCTGACCGGTGCCACGCTCCTTCAAGGCAAGCGTTACCAGACCCGAGATGACATGAACACCACCAGCAACGACATCAGCCCACTGACCCAGGACGCCGCAACGGGCCTGCGCTATCGCCTGCGCAACGCGCTGCCGGACACGACGCCGGCAGCGCGGCTGCTCCTTCTGCACGGCGTGGGCAGCAACGAGACCAGCCTCGCGGCGGTGGCCACGCGTATCGATCCGCGTGTCCAGGTGGTACTGGTGCAAGGCCCCCTGACCTTTGCGCCGGACCAGTATGGTTTCTTCGAGGTCAGCTTCCATGGCGGCGCGCCCGCCATCAACGCCGCCCAGGCGGAGCGCAGCCGCCAGCAACTGATTGCGCTGGTGCGCGCGCTGCGCGCGCAGGATGGCGCCCTGCCCGCGCGCACGGTGATCGCCGGCTTCAGCCAGGGGGGCATCCTCAGCGCCAGTGTCGGCCTGAGCGCGCCGGCTGACGTCGCCGGCTTTGCCGTGCTCAGCGGCCGCATCCTGCCGGAAATCGAGCCGCATCTCGCACCGCGCGAGGCGCTTGCCGGGCTATCGGCCTTCATCGCCCACGGCGAGTTCGACAACAAACTGCCGGTTGGCTGGGCGGAACGCGCTGACCAGTGGCTGGATGCGCTGGGCGTTGCGCACCAGACCCGGCGCTACCCGATCGGCCACGAACTGAATGCGGATGTCGTTGCCGATTTCCGGCAATGGCTCGCCGGCGTGCTGTTTCCCGGCTGACCAGCATCCTGAGCGACACTACGCCCCCCGGCGCAACCCCGATTTCATTGGCATGTACAAAAAAGGCACCGCAGTAGAGATCCAGTTTTCCCCTGACCGCCTGAATGACGGCGCGGGCGATCCGTATTGGATCGACCTGACGGCGGAAGAGACGCAACAGCTCCTTGCGCTGCTGCAGGCGCGCGTGGCCGCCGGCGGGCAAGGCACGTCGGCGCCGCTTGTCTTCAGCCTGGACGAGCCGGCGCAGGCGGATAAAACCGGGCCAGATGACACAGCAAGGCCCATTGAGGCTGCCTCGGCCACTGCCGTCGCCGGCGAATTCAAGCAATGGGTATGCATCATCTGCGGCTGGGTCTATGACGAGGCCGCCGGCCTGCCTGAAGAAGGCATCGCGCCCGGCACCCGCTGGGAGGACATCCCCGCCGGCTGGCGCTGCCCGCTGTGCGACGTGGGCAAGGAGGACTTTGCGATGGTCGAATTCTAAGCGGCGCCTTCCGCGCAGGCCTTGGCAATCTGGTTGTGCCCGCAACCATTTTGGTATATCTTGAACTGGTTGCGCACACAACCAGGAGACAAGACATGTACCAGCGCGAAGTCCACGCCGCATCCATGCCGGTGCTGAACCCCGATGGCACGGATGCGCCGCGGCAGGTCGTCATTGCCGGCGGCGGCCCGGTCGGGCTGGCGGTTGCGCTGGCTCTGGCCCGCCACGGCATCCCCAGCGTGGTGCTGGAGGCCGACGACGGCACCTGCGAAGGCAGCCGGGCCATCTGCATTTCCCGGCGCTCGCTCGAAATCCTCGATGCGCTCGGCGTTGTCGCGCCGGTCCTCGGCAAAGGGCTCGCGTGGGCCGGCGGCCGCAGCTACTACCGCAACGAGGAAGTGCTGCACTTCACCATGCCGCACGAGGCCGGGCAGGCTTTCCCGCCGATGGTGAATATCCAGCAGTACTACATCGAGCAATACCTGCTGAACGCCATCGCGCGCTACCCCGGACTGATCGAAGTGCGCTGGCAGAACCGCGTCACCGGCGTCGCGCAGGACGCCGGCGGCGTGACGCTGGCGGTGGCAGCGGGCGACACCGCCTACACCGTGCGCGCGGACTGGCTGGTGGCCGCCGATGGTGGCCGCAGCGCCGTGCGCGATGCGCTGGGGCTGTCGCTGCGCGGCATGCAGTATGAGGGGCGCTACGTGATCGTGGATATCGCCATCGACGCGCCGCGCGAGGTCGAGCGGCTGGCGTGGTTCGATCCGCCGTCCAACCCCGGCTCCACCATCCTGCTGCACCAGCAGCCGGACAAGGTCTGGCGCATCGATTACCAGGTCGGCGAACACGAGGATGCGGAGCAGGCGGTCAAGCCGGAAAACGTGCTGCCGCGCGTGGCCAGCCACCTGGCGATGATGGGCGTCACCGCGCCGTGGGAGCCGCTGTGGATATCGATCTACAACGCGAAGTGCCTGACGCTGGACGACTACGTGCACGGCCGCACGCTCTTTGCCGGCGATGCCGCGCACCTGGTGCCCATCTTCGGCGTGCGCGGCCTGAACAGCGGCTTCGACGACGCCTTCAACCTGGCCTGGAAGCTTGCGCTAGCCGTGCGCGGCAAGGCCTCGCACGGCCTGCTGCCGTCCTATTCCAGCGAGCGCGTGGCCGCCGCGCGCGAGAACATGCGTTTTGGCGCCAAAAGCACAGAGTTCATGGCCCCGCCCTCGCCCGCTTTCACCCTGATGCGCGAAGCGGTACTGGGGCTGTCCGCCAGGCATGCGGAACTGCGCTCGCTGATCAACCCGCGCCAGACGAGCCCCGCCACCTTTGCCGACTCGCCCATCGCCGCGGCGGATGACCCGGCCTTCGCCACCGGGCCAGCGCCGGGCGCCGCGCTGCCGGACATGCCGGTGCTCGACGCRCAGGGCATGCCGGCTTCGCTGCTCCGCTGCCTCGGCACGGGCTTCACCGCCTTCTGCTTTGCCGGCGCCGGCCAGGATCCGGACGCCGTCGTGCCAGGGTTGCGCGAGCTATGCGCGGATGGCCTGGAACTGGACTGCCGCCTGATTGCCGGCGCGGCACCGGCGGCCGGCAGGCTGGCCGATCCGGACGATGCCGTGCGGCGCGCGCTGGACGCCACCGACGGCACGCTGTACCTGGTCCGCCCCGATGGCTATGTGAGTGGGCGCTGGAAGCATGCCCGCGCCAGCGATGTGCGGGATGCCATCGCCCTGGCCATGCGAATCGACTGAAGAAGATTGAACACGATTCAAGACGATTGAAGCGGAAAGACGGAGGACCGTATGCAAACCACCATGACCCCGACCGAACTCGATGAAATCTACACGGCGATGTGCTACCGCATGACAGCACTCGGCGAGCGCGATGCTTCCCTCTACCTGGCCCGGGTCGCACTGCTGGCGCTCAGCCGCCATGCTGGCTTCGCGGATGCCTCGCAACTGCTGCGGGAGGTCTCGGATAGCTTCGGCGGGCACAGCGGCGCTCTCCCCGAATGACGACGATGCAGGCATACTGCCCGCCTTGCCCTACCCGGCCCTGCTAACCATGACCAGCCCCAAGCCGTCGCTTTCCGACTTCGCCACCTATCGGCTGCACCGCATTGTCAAGCAGTTCGACCGCGGTATCGCGCGGGCATACACAGACGAACTGGGCCTGTCGCTGAGCGAGGCGCGGACGCTCGCCGCCATCGGCGAATTCGGCCCCTTCCTGGTGATCGATCTCGCGCGCTTCGCCAACCTGGACAAGAGCCAGGCCAGCCGCGCGGCCGATCACCTTATCAGGCAGGGACTGGTAAAGCGCGAACCGTCTCCGACCGACGGCCGCGCGGTGCTGATCTCCTTGTCCGCCACCGGCAAGCCGCTGTACGAGAAGATCATGCGGGTGGCTTCCGGCCGGCACGAAACGTTGATGTCCGCCCTCACCGCCCAGGAACGCGCCGTGATGGAGCGCGCCCTGGGCAAGCTGCTCGCGCAGGTCGAGACAATGTTGTGAAGACGGGGCGTCCCTTCTTCCACGGGACGCACTTCCGCCGCATGTGGGCTAGCGCACAGGCCGGCGCAAGGCGCCAGCATAAGCTCGTCGCGCGGCCCGTTCGAGGCGATCCCGTCCCCCGGTCCTTGTGCATGGGACGTGGGTCGGGTGACGAATGATTGCAGTCCGGATCTGCGTTGTCCCCGGTTCGCGCCAGCGCACCGGGCGTGGCTTGCGCCATTCGTCAACCTTGATCGAGGACAGACTCCATGACGCTCTACCTGCTCTCGCTGTTCATCGGCATCGTGGCCGGCCTGCGCGCCATGACGGCGCCCGCTGCCGTCAGTTGGGCGGCCGGCCTTGGCTTGCTGGATCTGTCAGGCAACTGGCTGGCCTTCATGGGTTACCGGTTCACGCCCTGGATCCTCAGCGTGCTGGCGCTGGCCGAGCTTGTCACCGACAAGCTGCCCGCCACGCCGAGCCGCAAGGTGCCGCAGCAGTTCGGCGCACGCATTCTCACGGGCGCCCTCGCCGGCGCGGCGATCGGGGCGGGCGGCGGCATGCTGGCGGGCGGTGCCATCCTTGGCGCCATTGGCGCCGTGATCGGCACGCTCGGCGGCGCGGCCATTCGCGCGCGCCTTGCGGCAGCGTTTGGCCGGGACCGGCCGGCAGCGTTGATCGAGGACCTGGTTGCCATGACCGGCGCCGTGCTGGTGGTCCTTTCGCTGGCCTAGCCGGCAGCGGCGGCGGGCCAGCGGACTACAAGGAATCAACCAGGCTTCTGATGACTTCCGCCAGCCGCGCGGCACGCGCACGCCCCTTCTGGTCCAGGTCCAGCGCGCCGCCCGCGGCCAGTGCCTGCAGCCCGAACGAAGCGTCGGTCATGTCGCGCCACGACGGGTGATCGGCGTGCATGGTCTCGAGCGCCTGCGCGCCCGCCACCAGGCGGTTCCGGTCCGGCTGCAGGCCGGCGGCCAGGTCTTCCAGTACCGCGGCTGCATCAAGCAGACCCTTTCGGTTCATATCGGCGTCTCCCCCAGTATCTGTCTGGTTTCGCCCCACCCGGCGCCTATCGCACGTCGGGCATGTATTGCATCTCAGGCGGGCCGAAACGGCTTGCAGCACCGCAAACAGTGCGCGCTGCTTCTCACCCCCCTCGGCGGACACAGCGGCAGATCAGCGGGCGGGGTGATGCCAGCATCTTAATGGCCGGCGCCGTTCCAAGGCTGCCGCGGCACCTCCGTATCTACCCGCGTATCGGTAGCGCCCTTTTCCTGTCTCGCTTTCCCTCGGTGGCATAGCCGGGCGATGCCGCTACACTATCGCCTGAACCCAGCCAGTCAATCAGGAACCCGCCCCACATGAGCGAACAAGAACAGAGCGGAAGCACCCCCCCTTTGCGATCCCGATCCACCTCCCTGCGCCACGCGGCAAGCATCCTGGTCGTGCGCGATGGCGCGGCCGGCATGGAAGTGCTGCTGGTGCGGCGCCCCGAGCGCAACGACGACCGCAGCAGCGGCGCTTTTGTCTTTCCCGGCGGCACGCTCGACCCCCAGGACAGGGCTTTGCATGATGTCTGCGCCGGCCTGGACGACGCCGCGGCAAGCCAGCGCCTCAAGCTGCCGGACGGAGGCCTCGATTTCTACCTGGCGGCCGTGCGCGAGTGCTTCGAGGAAGCCGGCCTGCTATTTGCCAGCGATGCCGGTGGCCAGCTGATCGCGCTGGATACCCTCGACGCGGCGCAGCATGACTGGCTGCGGCAGTCTGCCCGGCATGGCGGCCCGGGCATGGCGCAGCTGTGCGAGCGCCTGAATGTGCGCCTGGCGGTGGACCGCCTGGCCTACCACAGCCATTGGCTGACGCCGCCCGGCCTGCCCAAGCGCTTCGACACGCGCTTCTTCGTCGCCGTGGCGCCCCCAGGGCAGRCCGCCGCGCACGATGGCGACGAGGCCATGGAGCATATCTGGGTGCGCCCCGGCGATGCCATCGACCCGGCAAGCGGTATCAAGACCGTGCCCGTCACGCGGCGCACGCTCGCGTCCATTGCTCGTTTCGACACCGCGCAAGCCTGCTTTGACCATGCCGCGCAGCTGCGCGACATCGCGCGCATCATGCCTCGCCTGGCCCAAGGCAGCGGCGGCCCGCGCCCCGTCTTGCCGAGCGAGGCAGCCTATGCGGAGATCGAGCGCATCGACCCGCACGGCGAAGGACATGCACGCTACGAACTGGCGCCAGGTGTCGCTGTGCGCCTGTCCGAGCGCGTCTGGCGCGTCACCGCCAACAATGGCAGCGTCATGACCGGGCCCGGCACCAACACCTACTTTGTGGGCGATCCCGCGCGCAACGAGTGGGCGGTGATCGATCCGGGCCCCGACGATGAAGCCCATGTAGCCGCCGTGCTGGCAGCCGCGCCCGGGCCAATCCGCTGGATCCTCGCCACCCACACGCACATCGACCACTCGCCGGCGACGCCCCGGCTGAAGGCCGCCACCGGCGCCCCGGTGCTGGGCCGGCCCGCCCCGCCGACGTCGCGGCAGGACCAGACGTTCCAGCCCGGGCGCATCCTGGAGCACGGTGAGCGCCTGTCGCTGGGCAATGGCTGCACGCTGCGGGTGATCCACACGCCGGGGCACGCGTCCAACCACCTGTGCTTCCTGCTCGAAGAAGAAAAGACCTTGTTCACCGGCGATCACGTAATGCAGGGCTCCACCGTCGTGATCAATCCGCCCGACGGCGATATGCACGCTTACCTGGCCTCGCTGGCAGCCTTGCAGAATGAGGACCTGGAATGGCTCGCCCCTGGYCACGGCTTCCTGATGCCCAGGCCCGCCGATGCCATCCGTACCCTGATCCGTCACCGCATGCAGCGCGAAGCCAAAGTGCTCAACGCGCTGCGCGACCTGGGGGAAACCGATATCGACACCCTGCTCCTGCGGGTCTACGACGATGTGCCCGAACGCATGCTGCCAGTGGCAAAGCGCTCGCTGCTGGCGCACCTGCTCAAGCTGGCGCGGGACGGCCGCGCGCAGGAGTCAGGCGAGCATTGGAAGGTAGTGGCGGACGCGCCGGGCTGATGCGGCGGCGGATCTCCGGGCGGATCATCGGTTGCATCGCCCAAACAAAAAGCCGACCTCGAAGGGTCGGCTTTTTCATGTGTCGGCGTGCTTACTCGGACACCGAGGCCATCAACAGATCCGCCGCTGACTCCAGCCGTTCGGGCGCACCGAACAAGCGCGCAACGATCAAGCCGTTTTGCAGCGCACCGTAGATCACCTGCGCCAGCGCACGGGGCGTCACCGGGTAGACTTTGCCGTACTCGCTCTGGGCGCGTTCGATCAGGCCCATCAGCCAGTTTTCGTTCATGCGATAGAACTGCTTGAGCTCGGTATGGACCGACTCCGGCAGGCATAGCGTCTCGGTGGACAACATGCCTGCCAGGCAGATCTGGTCGCCGCAGGCCGCGGTGCGCAGGAAATTGAGGTAACCCTCCGCCTGCTCGCGCGGTGAAAGCGACGAATCCACACTACGCAGCCGCTCCGAGATGCGGGCGCTGTATTCCTTTACCGCCTCCAGCACAAGGTCGTCCTTGGCGGGGAAGTAATAGTGGATGCTCGAAGTCTTGACCCCGACCAGATCGGCCAGATCGCGGTAACTGAAACCATTGAAACCGCGCCGGCGGATCAGCACCAGCGTGTGTTCGAGCAGTTGTTCGCGTACGGATTGCGTTTTCATAGCGAGATCTTATCTATCTATTGATAGATCCTCAAGCCAAATTCGTGTGCATTCGCACAAGTTGCTCAATGCTCACTCAAGCCGGCAGCACTTGCGCCACTACCGTGATCAGAGAGCCGCTGGCCACGCAGAGGACCACCCAGCCAGCCAGGATCAGGAAGCTGTCCCGTAGGTTCATGATGCACTCCCATTCAAATGTCTAACCTTGTTTCATTCCCTGCCCCGGTCGCCGTTCAGGCGGTGGAACCGGTGCGAACCGGCTCCTCGCCCTGGCGATCCCGTTCCCGCGCTTGCCTGCGCTCAGACATTGGCGCCATCGGTGAACACATCGAACTTGCCGGCACGGGCGCCATCCGTGTAGGCATCGACGCTACGGGCCGGGGAAGCCGACACGCCGGTACGGTCCAGGCCAGCGACGATGCGGGCGCCGTCGGTGTACGGGTCGGCCTTGCCGACACGGGCACCTTCGGTGAACGGGTCGAACTTGCCGC
>NZ_JBFTLX010000298.1:0-7995 GCF_056396665.1 Cupriavidus sp. 05T313
GCGGTACCCTTGGCGCGCGGGATCACGTCATTGGCGTAAGCCTGGCCTTCGCTGATGGCACGCTCCCGGTCCTGGCTGGCCTTGTTGACATCGTCGAAGGCGGCCTGCACCTGCTCGGGCGGCTGCACGCTCTGCACGTTGACGGAGATCACGCGGATACCGGTCTTGTAGGCGCTCAGGATCGACTGGATGGATTTGGCCAGATTCTGTGCGATCTGCTCGCGGTTCTCGTAGAGCACCGCGTCCATCTTGTTGCGCCCGACGATCTCGCGCACCGAGGTCTCGGCGGCCTGGGTCACCAGTTCTTCATCGCCACCACGATCGGTCTTGTTGTAGAACAGGAATTCGCTCGCGTCCTGGATGTCGTATTGCACCGTGAAGCGGACGTCGATGATGTTCTCGTCCTGCGTCAGCATGGACGCGTCCTTCAGGTTGCTGTCCTTGATCGAAGTGGAGCGCCCCACCTCTACCGAACGCACGCCCGACAGGTTGACGATCTCGGCGGACTGGATCGGGTACGGCAGGCGCCAGTTGATACCGGGGCCCGTGGTGTACTTGAACTTGCCGAACTGCAGGATGACGGCGGTCTGGCCTTCCTGCACCATGAAGAATCCGCTGGCCAGCCAGATGCCCAGCGCGGCGACCACCACCACGCCGGCGCCGATGCCCGAGCCCTTGCCCGGCGTGCGCGCGCCGCCGCCGAAGCCCTGGTTGCCGCCACCGCCGTTTTCCTTGCGGCCGAGCAGGCCATTCAGGCGGCGATTGAAATCGCGCCAGAGCTCGTCGAGGTCGGGCGGACCATCCTGCGGGGGACGCTGGTGCTGGCGATTGTTGTCGCGGCTGTCCTTGTCCTTGTCCTTGTCTTCGTCATCCGGGCCGCCCCGACCCCAACGTGGATCGTTCAACGACAGGATCGCGCGCAAACGCTGCCAGGCCGTCCGCGACGGTGCATGGCCGCCGTTGCGGCCACCTGCGCGGCTGCCAAAGGCATGGCTCGATTCAGAATTCCGGGGAAACTGGGGCATGAAGTGCACGGGTCCGGGATAGTTGGAACAGGGGGATTCTAACAGTCATCGACGCCACATTTTCCTATTTGAGGCAATCTGGCCGTGATTTCCGTCGAACTGGATCAATGCATGTCGGGTTCTTCCGGATTCACCCCGGCGTCTTCGCGATCATGATCGCCGCCGTCATCGTCGTCGTGATAAGCCGCCACATCAGCCAGGCGCGGGTCCAGCGGCGGACGTTCGGGCGGACGTTCGGCCAGCCAGCGCGCCACGTCCACCAAGGCCTCGCGCAAGGTGTCCAGACCGATGCCGTCGCGCGCACTGACGAACACGCGCGTCGGCACGCCGTCCTCATTGCGCTCCACCCTGGGGCCCTGCGCCAGAAGTTCCGGCGCCGCGTCGATCTTGTTCATCACCACAATCTGCGGGATGTCGTCGGCATTGATCTCGGCCAGCACGCGATTGACCTGCTCGATCTGCTCATGCCGCACCGGACTGGAGGCGTCGACCACATGCAGTAGCAGATCCGCGTGCACGGTTTCTTCCAGCGTAGCCCGGAACGCAGCCACCAGTTGGGTGGGCAGATCGCGGATAAAACCGACGGTATCCGATAACACCACGTTGCCCACATCCTCCAGGTAAAGCCGGCGCGAGGTGGTATCCAGCGTGGCGAACAACTGGTCGGCCGCGTAGGCACGCGCCTTGGTCAGGGCATTGAACAGCGTCGACTTGCCGGCATTGGTATAGCCGACCAGCGAGATGCTCAGGGTGTCGTTGCGGGCGCGCGCCCGCCGCTGGGTGCTGTGCTGGCGCTGCAGCCGCGTCAGGTCAGCCTTGAGCCGTTTGGCGCGTTCGTCCAGCAAGCGGCGATCCAGCTCGAGCTGACGCTCGCCCGGGCCGCCGCGCATGCCGATACCGCCCTTCTGCCGCTCCAGGTGGCTCCAGGCGCGGACCAGCCGCGAAGCCTGGTACTGGACCTGGGCGAGCTCGACTTGCACCTTACCGACGTGGCTCTGTGCCCGCTGCCCGAAGATATCCAGGATCAGGCCCGTACGGTCGATCACGTGGCGTTGCAGGAAACGCTCCAGATTGCGCTGCTGCGCAGGGCTGAGCGTGTGATTGAACACCACCACGTCGGCGTCAAGCGCATCGGCGGCTTCCTTCAGTTCCTCCGCCTTGCCGGAGCCGATGAACAACGCCGGATCCGGGCGCGACCGGCGTCCGGTCAGCGTATGCACCGGGGTGGAGCCGGCGGTTGACGTCAGCAACGCCAACTCGCTCAGGCTTTCCTGGAAATCATGCTTGCCGAAATCGACACCGACGAGGATGGCGCGGGAGGTCTCGGAATTGGAGGTGGCTCTGGATTGCAAACGGGAGGATCGCGAAACGCGAGAAAGGAAAACGGGTTGGAACCGGCTGGGAGGCAGTGGCGGGTGCCGTGAGGCAAGGCGCCGCGGCCCGGGAAGACACTCGAAGCGGGACGCTATCCGCGGCGGCATGCACCAGGGTGAGCATGTCCCTGCTCATGGCCGTTGTGCGCCCAGGATGGCCGGGCATCGTTTGGTGTCGCGCCAGCGCATCTGGCCCCGGCGCGACACCGGCAACTGGCAGCCTTGTCGTGATGCGACCGGCCTGCCGAAAAGACTGCGGAACACTCCGCGAAAGATCAACCTTCAGCCGTTTCGTCCACGCGGAAATTCACTGCGCGGGCCGGTACGACGGTGGAAATCGCATGCTTGTAGACCATCTGCGTCACGGTGTTGCGCAACAGGACGACGTACTGGTCGAACGACTCGATATTGCCTTGCAGCTTGATGCCATTGACGAGGTAGATTGAAACCGGTACGTGCTCTTTGCGCAGCGCGTTCAGGAACGGGTCTTGTAGCAATTGCCCTTTGTTGCTCATGGCACACTCCAAATTTATAGATTTAGTGATAGATGATGGGGACGATGATCCCCGATTCAAGTCAAACGGCGCAAAACCGCGCCAAAAAAAGATCAAAACGGTACCAAGCTAGCATCGTCTCGCAGGGAACCCCCTGCTACCGTGAATTTAGCCTCAGTTCCAAACGAACGCAAACGAAAGTTGGCCGCCTGGGCTCCCGCTGTCCGACTCAATCCTTCGAGTCSGCRTAYGGGTTTTTGTTCGTACGAAATTCGATGCGMAGCGGCGTGCCCTTCAGTTTGAAAGCCGAGCGGAATCGGTTTTCCAGATAACGCCGATAGGTGTCCGCAATGCCGGAAAGCGAATTGCCGTGCACGATGATGATGGGCGGGTTGGAGCCGCCCTGGTGCGCGTAGCGCAGCTTGGGCCGGGTTGCACCGACGCGCCGCGGCTGCTGGAATTCGACCGCTTCCTGCAGGATCCGCGTGAGCTGCGGCGTGGGCAGCTTGACCATCGCCGCCGCATACGCGTCGTCCACCGAGCGCAGCAGCGCGCTGATGCCGGTGCGCTCCTTCGCCGACACAAAGTGGAAATTGGCGAAATCGAGGAACTGTAGCTTGCGCTCCAGATCGTGCTTGATGCGGTCGCGGGAGTGCCCGTCGAGGCCGTCCCACTTATTGACACCGACCACCAGCGCACGGCCGGATTCCACGATGAAGCCAGCGATATGGGCGTCCTGCTCCGACACATCCTGCTGCGCGTCGAGCAACAGCACCACCACGTTSGCRTCGGCRATCGACTGCAGCGTCTTGACCACCGAGAACTTCTCGATCGCCTCGAACACCTTGCCGCGCTTGCGCAGGCCRGCSGTRTCGATCAGCGTGTAGGGCTTGCCGCCACGCTCGAACTCCACGTAAATGGCGTCCCGCGTGGTGCCAGGCATGTCGAACGCGATCACGCGCTCTTCGCCGATCAGCGTATTGACCAGSGTSGACTTGCCCACGTTGGGGCGGCCCACAATGGCGATCTTCACGCCACGCTGGGCGCCGTCGTCTTCCTCGGCGAGTTCGGGCCGCTCCTTCACCGCCAGCTCGAGCGCCTCGTCGACGAGTTCGCGCACGCCGTCGCCGTGGGTCGACGAGATGGCATAGGGGTCTCCCATGCCCAGCTCGTAGAACTCGGACACCACGGTGGTGTACTTCATGCCTTCGGCCTTGTTCACGGCCAGCATGACGCGGCGCCCGGTCTTGCGCAGGTAATCGGCGATCACCCGGTCCTGGGGCGCCAGCCCGAGGCGGCCGTCGACAAGAAAGATCACCACATCGGCCTCGACCACAGCCTGGCGGGTCTGCTTGGCCATCTCGGCCACGATGCCGTCCTTGGCCACCGGCTCGAAGCCACCGGTGTCGATCGCGATGAACGGGCGTTCACCGATACGGCCTTCGCCATAGTGGCGGTCGCGCGTGAGCCCCGGCAAATCGGCGACAAGTGCGTCGCGCGAACGGGTCATGCGGTTGAATAGCGTCGACTTGCCCACATTGGGGCGGCCGACCAGAGCGATAACTGGTTTCATGCAATAAACGGAAATGGGGGCCGGCAGATGCCGCCCCCCAGGAACTCCGGAGTGATATGGGTCCGACGGCCGGGCGTCGCGCGCCTGGCCACTTTTCCTGTCGGGCGGCCGGGTTAGCTTTGCAACCCGACCTCGTTCACCTGCACGGCCAGGAGGGCCGTGCTACCGGATTGGCGCCGCCCATGCCGACAGGTGCATGGGCAGTCGCCATGAATATTGACCGCCTCAGTCCGGCACGAAGCCGTAGAGGTTGCCATCGCGCGTCTGCACCACCAGGGACGTGCCCGCCACAACCGGCGCAGCGGTAATCTCGCTGCCATCGGTCTTCAGGCGTGCCACGAACTGGCCGTCCTCACGCGAAATGAAGTGTACATAGCCCTCGTAATCGCCCGCCACCACCGAACGTCCCACCGCCAGCGGCGTGCCGAGGCGGCGGTAGAGCAGTTGATCGTTCTTCCAGCGTTCCGTGCCGTTCTGGCGGTCGAAGGCATGGACCACCGAGCGCTCGTCGCTGGCGTACAGCGAAGCGTCATCCTGCGCAGGGCCGGTCGGAGACGAGAAATCCTTGCCCCATTGCGGCTGGCCATTGGCCAGTTCCAGGCAGGCGATCCGTCCCTGGAACGTGGTGGCGCAAACCTGGCGGCCATTGACCATGGGCTGGCCCGTCACGTCGTTGAGCCGTTCGATCTCGGACACGCCCTTCGGATAGGAAACCGTGCTCTCCCAGCGCAGCACGCCGTTGCCGGGGGCCAGCACGCCCAGCTTGCCGCCGGGGAAGCCCATCACGATACCGTCGCCGGCAAACACCATGCCCATCGACGCGCGCAGGTTGAGCGCGGTCTGCGAGCGCTGGTAGATCCAGCGGCGTTCGCCAGTCTGCGCGTCCAGGCCCAGCACGCGGGTATCGGTCGTACGCACCACCACCAGGCCGTTGCCGACCAGCGGCGCGGAGAGGACCTCGCCATTGACCTGCTTCTTCCAGAGCTGCTTGCCACTTGCGTCGAAGGCGAACACCGCGCCCTTCTCGCCCGCCACCGCCGTGACGGAGCCGTCGCTACCCGGCCCGGAGGTCAGGTCGATGTCGGTCTTGGCCTCCCACAGGGTACGGCCAGTGATGCCGTCGAGCGCCACCACCTTGCCGCCGTTGGAGGACGCATAGACGGTACCGCCTGCGACGGCCGGCTGCAGCGTGTACGGGCCGCCCTTGCCGACGCTGGCTTTCCAGGCCTGGCGCACCGACAGCGTCTGGGTGATCGGCTTGAGTTCGACCGGCGTACGCTTGTCACTCTTGCTGAACAGCGAGCAGCCGCCAAGGCTGGCGACGCTGGCCGCACAAGCGGTGGCCACCACCAGGGCGCGGACGAACTTGCCGTGTTGCTGGTTCTGGGCCGTGCCGGAAAACAATGACTTCATGAGGTTCCGATCCTGAATTGGGTTGAAGCGCAAGGGTGCGGGCCTGCGCAAATGCGAGTGCCCGCGGGCCTGTCGGCTAGCCGGATCCACCGCCTTCAGGCGGCGCCCAGCGCGTCGAGCTTGAACTGGATGATCTGGCGCATGGCCGCATCGTTGGCGCTCAGCTTGTCGAGCGCCTTCTGATAGGCCGACCGTGCTTCCGAGCGCTTGTCCTGGGCTGCCAGCAGATCGCCGCGGCGGTCGGCATACAGCGCCACGAATGGTGCCGGCGGCTCGTTCTTCAGCAGCGCCAGGCCCTGGTCGTAAGCCTTCTCGTCGAGCAGCACGCCAGCCAGGCGCACGCGCGCGAGGTGAGCATATTCGCCTTCACCGTGGTCGATCGCCCACTGCAGCTGGGTCTTCGCGCCGGCCAGGTCGCCTGCATCGTACAGCACCTTGGCCGACACCAGCGCGGTCATGGGGCCATAGGCGGTCTTGCCGAATTTCTGCTCGAGGTCGCCGGCGGCGCGCTTGATCCGCTCGACGTCGCGGCTCTCGGCGGCCTTGACGACCTGCTCGTACAGCAGCGCGGCTTCGCCGGCCTGCTTGCGTTGCCAGTAGTTCCAGCCGCTCCAGGCAGCGAAGGCCAGCAAGCCGGCGATCAGGGCCCAGGTCACGGTATTGCCATACTGGCGCCACCAGGCCTTGAGGCTTTCAAGCTGTTCCTGTTCTTCTAGATCGTAAGCCATGTCGAGGGATCCACCCGCGTGTGTTTGTTATAAGGGACCGCGCCGCGCGGCCCCCGGTTCCGCTGCCTGGTTTTCTTATTCGCTGGCGCCGACCATCGCGTCGATGATGTGGGCAACCAGTTCTTCAGCCGGTACCGTCACCTGCGCGCCACCGCCTTCGGCCTGCGCGCCCTGCCGCAGATCCTTGACCTGGACCGTACCCGCCGCCACTTCGTCGTCGCCAATGATAACGGCATAGCCAGCGCCGTTACCGTCCGCGCGCTTCATCTGCGACTTGAAGCTGCCGCTCTTGCCGTCCGGCGTGGCATGCAGCAGCACGTCGAGCCCGGCATCGCGCAGCCGCTCGGCGACGATCATGGCCTGCAGGCCCGCCGCTTCGCCCTGGTGGACGAGGTACACATCGCACCCTTCCGCCTGCGGCGCGAGTTTCTCCTCGCGCAGCAGCTCGATGATGCGCTCGATGCCCATCGCCCAGCCGCAAGCGGGCGCCGGCTTGCCGCCCATCTGCGCGATCAGCGGATCGTAGCGGCCGCCGCCGGCAATGGTGCCCTGCGCGCCGAGCTTGTCTGTGATCCACTCGAACACCGTCAGGTTGTAGTAATCCAGCCCTCGCACCAGGCGCGGGTTGATCTTGAACGGGATGTTGTTGGCCTTGAGCAGGCGCTGCACGCCTTCAAAGTGGGCCAGCGACTCCTCGCCCAGGAAGTCGATCAGCTTGGGCGCGTTGCTTGCCATTTCCTGCAGCGCGGGATTCTTGGTATCCAGCACGCGCAACGGGTTGGTGTATAGGCGGCGCTTGCTGTCTTCGTCAAGAATGTCCTGGAAGCCTTCCAGGTACTTGATCAGTTCTTCGCGATGCGCGGCGCGCTCGTGCGCCTGGCCCAGCGAATTGAGCTCCAGCCGCACCCCGACCAGCCCGAGATCGTCCCACAGGCGCTGGCACATCATGATGATCTCGGCATCCACGTCGGGACCGGCGAAGCCGAGTGCCTCCGCACCAAGCTGATGGAACTGGCGATAGCGCCCGCGCTGGGGACGCTCGTGGCGGAACATCGGGCCGGTGTACCACAGGCGCTTGGGGCCGTCGTACAGCAGGTTGTGCTCGATGGTGGCACGCACCGCGGCCGCCGTGCCCTCGGGGCGCAGCGTCAGTTGCTCGCCGTTAAGCGCGTCGGTGAAGGAATACATTTCCTTCTCGACGATGTCCGTCACTTCGCCGATGCCGCGCACGAACAGTTGCGTGTGCTCGACGATGGGCGTGCGGATCTGCTGGTAGCCATAGGCGCGCAGCATGGCGCGCGCGGCGTTCTCGAAATGCTCCCACAGCGGCGCGTCCGCGGGCAGCATGTCGTTCATGCCCTTGACGCCCTGCAGTGCCTTGGGCAACTT
>NZ_JBFTLX010000299.1:0-7995 GCF_056396665.1 Cupriavidus sp. 05T313
GCGCCCCGCGACGACCGGCAGCGTCAACTGAAGGCGCAAGCCCTCCAGATTATCGATAACGTGTTTGCTGCGCGCTGGCTGGCGTTGCTGCAGACGAAGGCTACGATTCCGATATCCCTGCTGATCGTGCTGGTGCTGTGGCTCTCCATTGTGTTCGGCACCTTCGGCTTGTTCGCCGACCGCAACGGGACCATCATTGCAGCCTTGATGATGTGCGCGCTATCGACGGCAGGGGCGATTTTCCTGATCGAGGAGATGAGCACGCCGCTCTACGGGCTGGTCAGCGTGTCGCTTGCGCCTATGCGCGACGCGCTCGCCCATCTCGGCCAGTAGGTCGGCGGGCCAGCAGGTCAGCGGTCAAACCACCGGTATTGAAGCGTGATGGAAACGGTCTGGAAGTTGCCGCCGATGCGTGCTGTCAGCCCGCGCGACCACGCGAGCTTCGCGGACCATTGCGCCGCAAGCGGAACGGACAGCGTGGCGCCGTAGCGCACGGTGCGCTGCAGATCCTGGCCCTGAGCGCCATTTACGCTTGTCTGACCGCCAGTGAAATACGTCACGTCCGCAGCGAGCCAAAGGCCGGGTCGCCAGTTATAGCCTCCGTGCCATTGGAATACAGGCAGCGGTTCCTGGCTGCGCCGATTGCCGCCGAAGAAGTCGTTGTTGTCGGTGAAGAACCACACGCCCGCCATTCCCTCCACGAACCAGTTGCCGAGAGGCTGGGATAACCCGATCTCGGGCTTGAATGCCCAACGGTTCGAACCCACGTTCACCAGGCGCGATGGCAGGTACTGGCCGGTCGGCGCGACCACGCTGAGGCTGGCGCCGAGTGAAGCGGTGGGGCTGCGTCGCGCGAATTGTTCCGGTGTGAGTGCCTCGCCACCCAGCAGAATCACGGCAAATCTCATCCTGATGTCGCCCATGCCTGACCGGTAGGCGTGCCCGGGCGCGCCCTCGACGTTGCCGGTCAGGTCCGCATTGGCGTAAGGAACCAACAACGCGACGCTTGCCGTACGTCCCGCAATCCCGAAGCTATGGGAGTAGCCCGCTGCGTAGGTATTGATCGTGGCTTGCAGGTCGGTCACCGGCAGCGAAGGATCCAGCAGGACCTCGCCGCTCGATCGCGCATAGCTCATCAACAGGAAGTTCGTTCCGACCGGCACGGCGGAATAGGCGCGCGGCTCCATTTCCTGCGCAGACCCGGAGACTGCCCAAAGGAGGATCATGCCGGCGCTCGCGTACCGAAGGCGCCGTACGGCACGTGTCGTTAATCCTGCCCGGTCCGCGCGCCGTCTGCGCGCTTCAACCGACTTTGATTGGGTGGAACGCGAGTCAATCGGCATGTCTTTGCCAGAGGCACGGGAAGCCGGCGGAAATGATCTACTCTGTAGCAGAGGATGCGATGGCGCAAGGTCCTTGTGCCGGCCATAACAAGGGGTAGCCATGAGAATTCTAGCTTTGTTGGCATGTGTGATGCTTTGCTCGAACGCGTTTGCCGAATGCACCACCAACGCGCGCGGCGTTGTGGTTTGCAACAATGGAGAATCGGCTGGTGCTTATAACCGGAACACGGGCAACGCTGCGATGTCCGAGAAAAATCAGAATGGCGTGACGACGACAGAGACGAGCAAGGGCGGAGAGGCCAAGACCAAGAATGGCAAGGGCGTATATACAAGCCCGAGCGGGAAGACATGCGCCAAGACGGCCCGGCATGAGGGCTGCAACTGAAGATCCACGGATGGAGCCAGGCACACGCAGGCGCGGTCATGTTGCCGCGACTGACGCGGGGCTCCGCGGTTGGTGAGGGGACGGCAGATGAATGCCAGCCTTATCGGCGACCCGCACCAGCTCTGCCAGTGAATGTGCCTCCATCTTCTTCATCACGCGGGCACGGTGGACCTTGATGGTCTTTTCGGCCGTGCCCAGTTCGCAAGCCATTTGCTTGTTCAGGCGGCCTTCGACCACCAGCGCCAGCACTTCCCGCTCGCGCGGCGTGAGCCGCTCGATGCGATTGTGAATCGATTCGATTTCGATGCGGCTCGCGAGCGCTTGCGACGCGCTCCCCAATGCGGTCTCGATGGCATTGAGCAGGTCGGTATCGCTGACCGGCTTCACCAGGAAGTCGGTCGCGCCCGCCTTCATCGCGCTGACGCTCATCGGGATATCRCCGTGTCCGGTGAGGAAGATGATCGACAGGGGCATGCCTGCTCCGCGCAATTCGCGCTGAAACTCCAGGCCGTTCAAGTCAGGCAGTTGCACGTCGAGTACCAGGCAGGCGTTGTAGTCCGCGGGCGGACCGCATTCGAGGTACGCACGGCACTCGAGCGCCGATCCGAACCCTTCGGCCCGGTAGCCTGCGGAGCGGATCAGGCGCGTCAACGCCCGGCGCACTGCGTCGTCATCATCCACCACGAAGACGGTTGGTGTGGCGTGGTTCATGGTCGTTGTCCGGAGTGAAGGCACTCGGCTTCAGTGGCGATGGGCAAAGTGAAATGGAAGGTGGCGCCATGGCCACTGTTGTTTTCCGCCCAGATGCGGCCCCCATGCATTTCAACAATAGTGCGGCTGATCGACAGCCCGAGCCCGAGCCCCTCGCGCTTCGACGTATAAAACGGCTTGAAGAGCTTGTCCAGCTTGTCGGCGGCGAGGCCGGGTCCGCGATCGCGTACCCAGACGCGCACCATGCCGGCGCCATCGAGCGCGGCGCCAACCACGATCTCGCGATCGTGCGCCGAGCGGGACTCCGTCGCGTGGAATGCGTTAAGCAACAAATTCAGCACGACCTGCTGCACCTGGACGCTGTCGCCCTGCACGGGCGGCAGTCCGGGATCGACGTTCAGCAGCACGCGAATGCCGCGCACGATCGCGTCGCTGTGCACCAGCAAGACCACATCGCCGATGACGCGGGCAAGGCTGAGCGGCGCTGCCTCGAGTTCGCCTTTCTTGACGAGCGCACGGATCCTGCGAAGCACTTCACTCGCGCGATGGTTGTCATCGACCAGGTCCTGCAGTATCTCGCGCACTTCGGCGAGATTGATCGGTTGTTTCGCCATGAATCGCTGGGCTGCCTGCGCGTTGCTCAGGATGGCCGTGAGCGGCTGGTTCAATTCGTGCGCGAGCGAACTTGCCAGTTCTCCGAGCGTGGAGACACGAGTCAGGTGGGCGAGCTCCTGCCTGTTGCGTTGAAGTTCGTACCGCTCTGTCCGGTCAATGATGACCGTCAGCGTAAGCGGGTCGTCGTCGGACCAAGCGCGATTGGCTGTGATTTCCGCCGGGAATTCGGTGCCATCCTTGCGCCGCGCGAACAGGTCGCGCGTACCGCCTGTCGCCCAGGCCAGCGGCGCGTCCACGGCGCCGGCACGGCGGACGGGATCGCCCTGCAATCCGGGAACGAGCGCGTCCGCGCTAGCGCCGATCAGCTCATCCTGGCGATAGCCGAAGAGCGTTGCCACGCTGGCATTGGCCAGCACGATCCGGCCATGCGCATTCGTCATCAATATGGCAAACGGCAACAGTTCCAGCGTGCAGCGCAATGTCTCGTCGCGCTGCACTCGCCGCGTGGCGTCGCGGGCGCTTTCTGGCAGATCGCCGCGCGCTTCCGCAAGGGCTTCATGCGGCTCATGGTGAGCGGCGGTGCGCCGGAACCCGCCGGCGGCAGTGAGGCGCGCGCGGATGGGGCGCCAGCTCTGCCGCCAGGACTGGCGAGATCCTGGCGCTTCGCGAGGGCATGGCTGTTCCGCGGACGATCCTGTGGCCTGCTGCTCCCACGTTGCGTTGGCGACACGGGTACGCAGGAAGTTAAAAGCAAAAGGCCGGTGCGGCGGCTTTGTTGTGCCAAGGGCCGGGGTGATCGGCGCATCCGTGGCTGCGGGTGCCTGGCGATGGCGCGCGCGCCGGAACTGCAACATCAGCAGCAGTGCGATGAGCGCAGCCTCCAGGACGGCAGCGGTGTGAACGATGGTCATGGCGCCGTGCTCCCCTGTCAGTGGTTCGCGCGGCCTGCGCGAACCCGCTGCCGTCGGCAAGCCGGCGAGCAGACGAGCAACTCAGCGCGCATGCGGTCGTATCAGGCGCTTGCGCAGTTGCAACAACGTGCGCGTTACCGGACATCTCCGCAGGGCCATGAAGCGAACCTGTCCCATATCCCTCTTTGATTTGTTGCTGCATCGCGTCCCTGAAACGCGACGCAATTCCGTTTCTGCTGGCGGATACTGGCTTGCGACAGGGCGCTGGGGTGAATGAAGCATCACTGGCGGCCAGGGCAAACCGGTTATCAAGTGGCATATGGGCAAAAAAAGTTTAGGCGCTGTCGTCCCTTTGTAAAAGGCATTAGTCTCGATTGCGCAACTACGAAAGCGGCGATACCCAGCGGGTGAGGCCGGCCGGATGCTCGAATTCGCGATCGAATGGGACCAAGGTCCAATTGCCGGCACATTGCACGCGGACTATTTTTTCAGGTGAGTGTATTTGGCTGGCCGCATGGTCCCGCTTTCAGCCTCTCGTGCCTGCGTTCGCCACGGCGGGCCAGGCCGACGTCAGGGAGCCTGGCTGTGCGCACGGCTCTGAGCGCGGCGCTATCGTCGCGGGTGAAGCGCTCCACAATCTCATCACGTCTCACCACCGGCTCCATTCCCCGGGAACGATCATGGCGCAGCCAAAAAAAGCGACCCCTTCGGATGCAGCCGCGCTCGGGGGAAGGTTCGACCATACGATTCTGGTCCTGCAAGGCGGCGGCGCGCTGGGTGCGTACCAGGCGGGCATCTTTGCTGGACTTGCCGACTGCGGCCTGATGCCTGACTGGGTTGCCGGCGTTTCGATCGGGGCGATCAATGCCGCGCTGATCGCCGGCAATGCGCCGGAGCGCCGCGTGGAGCGCCTGAGCGAATTCTGGGACCGGATGTCGGCGCATGCGCCATTTATTCCACCTGCCTACCTGGACCCGTGGCGTCCGATGCTGAATGCCTTCAGCGCGGCATCCTCGGTAACGTTCGGGGTTCCTGGCTTCTTCACGCCACGGGTTCCCCCGCCTTTCCTGGCACCCGACGGCAGCATCGAAGCCCTGAGTTTCTATGACACTCGGCCGCTCAAGGCAACACTCGAGAAACTGGTCGACTTCGACGTGATCAACCGCAAGGATGTGCGGCTCTCGCTGGGTTCGGTCAACCTGCGCTCCGGGAACTCGGTCTATTTCGACAACGCGCAGATGCAGATCGGGCCCGAGCACGTGATGGCGAGCGGTGCGCTGCCACCGGGATTCCCGCCCGTGGAGGTGGACGGGGAACTGTACTGGGATGGCGGCATCGTTTCGAACTCGCCGCTGTGGTACATCGTCGACGAGAACTTCCGGTTGGGGGCGCTGGTCTTGCAGGTCGATGTATTCAGCGGGGCGGGCGAGATGCCGCAGAATCTGCGGCAGGTCCAGGAACGAGTCAAGGACATCCAGTATGCAAGCAAGACGCGCTTCAACACGATGCGCGTCAGGGAAATCGAAGGCCTTCGCGGCGCACTGCGCCGTGTCATCGACAAATTGCCCAAGGCGCTGCAGTCGGATCCGGATGTGGAGCGGCTCACGGCGATCAGCACGCGCGGCACCGTCGCGCTGCTGCATTTCATTAACCGGCACAACACGCAATCCTCCGATTTCAAGGACTACGAGTTCTCGCGCGCCACGGTGACCGATCTGTGGAACGGCGGGCTTGAGGACGCACGCCGCGCCGTCGCCAGTCCGAAATGGAAGGAAGCGTTGGCGCTTACCAGCGGGATCGGCATTTACGACATGACCTCGTAGCGCCCCGCCAACAGGAACACACGCCATGACCGAAGCAGAGATCAAGAGGCTCGCCTTCGCGATGCCGCTCACGAGTCCCGCGTTCCCGCCGGGCCCCTATCGTTTTATCAATCGCGAGTTTCTGATCGTTACCTACCGGACCGATCCCGCCGCGCTGGCTGCCGTCATTCCCGCCCCGCTGGAGATGACCGACCCGGTCGTGAAGTTTGAATTTATCCGGATGCCGGATTCGACCGGCTTCGGCGACTATACGGAAAGCGGCCAGGTGATCCCGGTGCGCTTTCGCGGCGAAACCGGCGGCTACGTGCACGCGATGTTTCTCGACGATGGATCGCCGATCGCGGCGGGCCGTGAAATCTGGGGCTTTCCCAAGAAGCTGGCATCGCCGCAGCTACGCATCGAAAAGGATACGATCGGCGGCGTGTTGCGCTACGGCCCGGTCCCGATCGCCGTGGCGACGATGGGGTACAAGCACAGGGCGCTTGACCACGACAAGATCCTGGCGTCGCTGTCGGCACCCAACTTCCTGCTCAAGATCATTCCGCATGTGGATGGCACCGCTCGTATTTGCGAACTGGTGCGCTACTTCTGCGAAGACATCACCGTGAAGGGGGCCTGGGAAGGGCCGGCCGGGCTCGAGCTGTTTCATCACGCGCTCGCGCCGGTTGCGTCGCTGCCGGTGCTCGAAGTGATCTCGGGCGTGCATATCTTGACCGACCTGACGCTCGGGCTGGGTACCGTGGTCCACGATTATCTCGCCGCGTGATGGCGTTCGCGCGCATTGGACCATGGTCCTATATCGGCCCCCCGGCGGGTTGCATAGTCTATGGATGGAATGGCTCTTCCCTGGCGTCAGGTCGTGACGGACCCGTGCTGAGGGAATCCAGGGTCAGGCAGCGTGTCCGGAAGCGATAGTGCCTGCACATTCGCTGCCTCGTCACCATCATCGACACGACGAAGCGAGGAAGATCATGACCAGGCGTCTGCTGTGGTTTGCGGTGGTGCCGGCGCTGCTGTTTGCGGGTGTCGCCAGGGCTCAGTACCCGATCATGAACGAGGTCGCCGAGAAGCTCGTTCAAAAGTACCAGCGCGCGTCCTGCGAGCAGTTATGGCAGGAGAAAGCCCAGAAACAGGGGCAGCCGAAGCCCGCGAAGGAGCAGGAAGCCGTGCAGTTGCTGCGCGACGATCCGCAGATGCGCAACGCGTTCATCAACAGGGTGGCGGCGCCGATCGTCAACAAGATGTTCGAGTGCGGCATGATTCCGTGATCGCCGTCGGGTGCAACACCAGACTGAATGATCTACCGAGACCGCGATGATCAACGAGAAATTGCTGTTGCGCGCAGCCTTTGTGGTGCTGGGCTTGCTGCTGTCCGCGAACGGCATGGCACAGCCGTCCCAGCCGGCGCAGAACAAGCCGAAGGCCGCCGCCAAGCCGGTGCCCAAGGCTGCCGCGCCGGCGTTCCAGGCCGGCATCGAACCGCGCGCGGTAGACATCCTCAAAGGGGCGAGCGCCCGCCTGGCCGCTGCCAGGACGATGGCGTTCACGGCCGTTGTCTCCTATGAAAGTCCTAGCCGCCTCGGTCCGCCGCTCGTCTATTCCACCAAATCGCAGGTGGTCATGCAGCGGCCGGACAAGCTCAAGATCGTCACGCTCGGAGACGGGCCCCCCTCGGAGTTCTACTACGACGGCAAGAGCATGATGGCACTTGCGCCGGCAGAGAACCTCGTCGCCGTCGCGGACGCGCCGCCGACCATCGACGCCGCGCTGCAGAAGGCCTACGATACCGCGGCGATCTATTTCCCGTTTACCGACGTGATCGTCACGGATCCCTACAAGGACATCGCCGGCGGACTGAAGACCGCGTTCTATATCGGTCAGTCAGGCGTGGTCGGGAATACGACAACGGACATGGTGGCGTATGTCACCGGGGATGTGTTCGTGCAGGCCTGGATCGGCACGCAGGACAAGCTGCCGCGCCGCATCTATGCCGTTTACCTTAATGACCGTACCCGCTTGCGCCATGTGCTGGAACTCTCCAACTGGGAGCTGGACGCCGCCGTTCCCGCAAGCGCCTTCGTTTCAGCCAGCGCGGCCGGCGCGGCGCGCATTGCGTTCGAGCCGCCGGATGCAAAGGGTGGGCCGGGCATGAAGCCTCCTCCGAAGTCCAGGCCGGCCAAGGGGCAATGAGGAGACGCATCATGAAG
>NZ_JBFTLX010000300.1:0-7980 GCF_056396665.1 Cupriavidus sp. 05T313
GTGCTGGGTCATCAGCGCGTAGCGGGCCAGCGGGTTGTAGTGCTCCCAGCAGGCCAGCGCGCCCACGCGGCCGATCGCGGTATCTGCCACTTTCAGGCCGGCCGCGTCGCCCTGGCCCCAGATCATCCGTTCATGGAAGGTCGGCGTGATCTTGCGGCGCTTGAGCGCCAGGCGGCCATCGGTATCGAAGATGAGTTGCGTGTTGTAAAGACTGCCGTGGTCGCGCTCGTTGACGCCAAGCACCACCACCATGCCATGCCGGCGCGCGCGCTCGGACACGGCATGGGTGACGGGGCCGGGCACCACCACCGCCTGCTCGTACAGGCGCATATGGTCGCTGCCGGATTGCACGGGCGGCCGCACGAAGGAGAAGTACGGGTAGTACGGCAGGAAGGTTTCCGGAAAGACGATCAGCTGCACGCCTTCCCGCGCGGCCTTGTCGATGGCCTCGCAGACTTTGCCGAGGGTGCCTTCGCCGTGCTCGAGGTCCGGGGAAATCTGGACCGCGGCCGCGCGCACAATGCGTTTCTGTGACATGGTGGTGCCCGCCTTTTCTATCTCTATCTGTCTCTGTCTCTATCTGTCTCTCAAACCGTCCAGGTATCCAGGATCAGCGCGTTCTCTTTGCGGTGGATAAGCTTCAGGTCCAGCACGTCGAGCGGGCTGATCGGGCGGATGCCTTCGATCAGCGAGGCTTCGCCGTGGCCGTAGAGCGCTTGCAGCGCGAAGCGGCAGGCGTAGACCTTGCCGCCCTCTTCCATGAACTTGGTGATCTGCTTGTTGAAGTTGAGATGGCCGGCGAAGGCCTCGTCGCCCAGCGTGGGAAAGCCGCGTTGCAGGCCCAGCGTGACGCCCGGGCCGTACAGCAGGATGGAAGTCTCGAAGCCCTTGCGTTGCAGGCGCGTGGCCTGCAACAGGTTGACGAAGCCGATCGAGCCCTCGAAGGCGACGGTGTGGAAGGTGACCAGCGCCTTCTCGCCCGGCTCCGCCTTCACGTCCTCGAAGACCTTCTCTTCGTAGTCGACCAGGAAATCGCCTTTCTTGTGGGCCGGTTTGTTGACTGCGGGCATGCTGTGCTCCATAGGGTGGGTGGGTCTGTCGATCGTCCGCGCATTTCGTTCGCGTATTCGTTCGATCGATCGGCCGGGGGGGCCGACACCACTCCATGAGCACGGGCTATGCCATCTACCCCGCCGATCAATGCAATCAATTAGCGATCAAGCAGGGAATCGTTCATTGATCGCATGGATGATTTTCCGGATGGTGGAAGCGGCGGCAATCGACTGTGCCCTGACCGGTACAGGCCAATATGGGGCATGCACTGGGGCGGAACGCGCCGGCCCCGCGCGGACGCCCGGAAGCGGTGCAATCCTGCAATCACGCACCATCATCGAGCACTAAAAAATGCAATCACTTAAGGCATATAAAGCGATCAATGTGATAGCCTGATGCCTCGGTACCTTGTACGCATGAATCGCCTGGAGCCCCCCTTGTCCGGTCTTGCCAGCCACTGGCTGAAACGCCTCTCCGAGAGCGCCAAACCCGCCTACCTGACGATCCCCGACCTGATCGAGGAAGACCTGGCGAGCGGCCGCCTGCAGGCCCGCGACCGGCTGCCGGCGCTGCGCGACCTGGCCGAGGCGCTGCGGCTCAACTACACCACCGTGGCGCGCGCCTACGCGGAAGCGCGCAAGCGCGGGCTGATCGACGCCAAGGCCGGCAGCGGCACGTTTGTCCGGGGGCGCGCCCCGGCGTTGCCGCTGCGCGCGGGCACCGGTGCCGAGATGACCATGAACATGCCGCCCGAGCCGCCGGTGCTGACGGYGCGGCTGCGCGAGTCGGCCGGGCGCCTGATGGGTGCCACCGATCCGTACAGCCTGCTGCGCTACCAGGATTTCGGCGGCACGCCGGCCGACCGCGCCGTGGCCACGGAATGGCTCAAGCGCTACGTGCCCGCCTGCCGCGCGGATACCGTGCTGATCTGCCCCGGCATCCACAGCGCCCTGGTGGCGCTGGTATCGCTGCTGGCCCGCCCGGGGCAGACCATCTGCCTGGATACGCTGGCCTATCCCGGCATCAAGGCCATCGCCACGCAACTCGGCGTGCAGTTGCAGGCCCTGCCCAGCGACGAGGAAGGGCCGCTTGGCCCGGCGTTCGAAACCCTGTGCAAGACGCAGAAGCCCAGCGCGCTGTACTGCAACCCGACGCTGCAGAACCCCAGCACCCGAACCATGCCGCAAGGACGGCGCGAGATCCTCGCGGATATCGCCCTGCGCTACAGCGTGCCGATCATCGAGGACGACGCCTACGGCATGCTGCCGCAGCGCACGCCCGACGCCATGGCCACGCTCGCGCCCGAACTCACCTACTACGTAACCGGCCTGTCGAAGTGCTTTGGCGCGGGATTGCGCATTGCCTTTATCAACGGCCCCACCGCGCGCCAGACCCAGCGCCTGGCCGGCACCCTGCGCGCCACCACCGTCATGGCGAGCCCGTTCAACACCTTGCTGGCCACGTCATGGATCAAGGATGGCACGGCGGAAGACATGCTCAAGGCCATTCGCGCCGAGAGCGTGGCCCGGCAACTGGTGGCCCGTGAGGTCTTCGCCGGGCGGCCCTATGATGCCGACCCCGAAGGCTTCCATCTCTGGCTGCCGGTACCGCAGGACAGCGGCTGGCGTCCGTCCGAGCTGGCGCTGCACCTGCGCTCGCGCGGCATTGGCGCGGTCTCGAGCGCGGCCTTCTCTACGGACGGCAACCCGCCGGACGCGATCCGCCTCTGCCTGGGCGGACCGGGCGACCGCGACGAGATGGAAGAGTCGCTGCAGATCGTGGCGGATACGCTGGACGATCCGCATCACCTGCATACGGCGATGCTGTAGCACCCGGCTATGGCTGGCGCCCGCGGGTAATCACCTGCCCCGCCCGCGCCCCGGTGTGGCCGTCCTGCTCCCATGTGACGGTGCCGTTGACGATCACGCAGCCGATGCCTTCCGCCGGCAGCCTACTTCGCCGGCATGTAGATCCGCGTCTGCAATTGCGCGGGCGGCGTGATGCGAGGATCGTTCACATACTGCTCGAACATGGGAAAGTCCGCCGGCACCGCCCCGCTGTTCGGCAGCCACTCCGAGAACATCCAGTTATAGGCCTTGTTCATCTCGTTGTAGGGGCCCGTATAGGTCAGTATCGCGCAACGGCACGCCGGGATTTCGAAGCGCACCAGTTCCTCTCCCAGGTCCGCATCCGGCGCAACCGACATGCCGGCCAGCGAACGCAACTGGTCAACCGGCACCTGCTCGGGATCGTCGAAGTACACACCGAAACCGGCGGTTTCCTGGCTGGCAACGCCGCGGCTGGCCGCCAGCATGAAGACGCGGGCGAACACCGGGCCGATTTCCTGATAGCTGCCGTGATGGCGCAGCGCGGCCAGCATGGTGCCAGGAAAGGTTTCGATCGTGATGGGATACATGGATAGCTCCTGAGGGTCGAAGGGACGGGAGCGGGCTGCGCGATACCGTCCCGGCGGCATGCCGAAGGTCGCGCCAAAGGCCCGGATGAACGCCGCGTCCGACTCATATCCGGCACGCAGCGCCACATCACGCAATGAAGCTTCCGTACCCGCCAGCGCAACGGCCGCACGGTGCATGCGGATGCGTTGCACCGTGGCCTTCACCGTTTCTCCCATCATCGCGCGATAGACGCGATGGAAGTGATACGGGGACAGGCAGGCCAGGTCCGCCAGCCGGTACAGGTCCGGGTCAGCGTCGGGATGGCTTGCCAGCCAGCGCAGGACGGGGTCCAGGCGCTGGGCGTACTGGTTTCGGGTTTCGGGCTTCATGTGGTCTCCATGGCGCGCAATGTACCGGAGGGAGCCTTGCAGATTTTGCGGTTTTTTGAGTTCATCCGACTCTCGTGTGGGTCGATTCGCCGCCGGGCTGGTTCCAGCACTGCCGTAGCTCCCCTGGCCCCGGTTGTTCTCCCATTTCATGGGAGAGGGGAGCAAACCGGCGTTCTGCCTGCGGCCACCCGCACCGGCATGTAGTACCCGCACGAAAGCATCCCCGTGGGCGCGTGCCGGCCTAATGCCAGCCGATCACCGTCTCGGTGCCGTGGCAGCCGGCGTAATTGTCGCAGCCGGCGCAAGCCGGTTCAGGACAGGGATGCAGGTCCAGCCGCAGACATAGCTCGTGGTAGAAGAATTTCTTCCACTTCATGTCCGTGGTGTTGGCTGCATGGAGCGAGGGAAAGTAGTCCCGCAGCAAGCGCGAAACGTCGTGCCTGCCGGCCAGGCCCATGTCGTGCCAGAGATGGGACCCGCCAAAGCAGCCGCTGGCCAGCGCATGAGCGGCCCAGCGCGTTTCCGTGCGGGCCGGATCGCCCGAGGAGACCAGCATCTCCACCAGGTCGGCAAACTCGCAAGGCAGCGCGGCGGCATCGACAGGCGCCGACTCGGGCGCCCACCCCGCCGCCCTGGCGCCGGGGAAGCAATGATCGAGCATTTGCCAGAACTCGGGCTCAGCCAGGCCGAGCCACTGCGCGAACCGAGGCAGCCTGCCGGCGTTGGCGCTTTCCAGCACGCCGGCCAGCGCGCGGCATGCCGGCTCGCCAGGCGACAGCGAAAACGCATCAAGGATCAGCAACGACTGGTTCACGGCAATGCCTTGTGGAGTTGGACACGCCAGCCATGCCGGCTCTGGCGGCGGCCGTGCGGTAGCCGGCCATTGCCCAATTTCCGAAATATAGCGGTGTATATAACGGTAGTCAACGCAAGGCCATGGAAGGCTCTACAGGGCGCAGGGGTGCCCCGTGGCCCGGCGGCTCGCTCAAAGCACCAGCCTCTCGAAGGGCACCGGCGGCGAAATGGCATATCCCTGCAGCAAGTCCGCTCCAAGCGATCTTGCCAGCACCATATCGTCCGGACTCTCCACGCCTTCGGCCACGGTCTGCAGTTCCAGCGAGCGTGCCAGGTCCATCGACGAAGAGAACAGCCGCCTGGCGCGTTCGGCATGCCGCGCCCGGTGCAACAAGGTCTTGTCGACCTTGACCTGCGTGAATGGCAGCAGGCCAAGGGCTTGCAGCGATGCGTAGCCGGAACCGAAATCGTCCTGCGAGATCACCATGCCGCGCGCCGAGAGCGCGTTGAGGTTCTCCAGCAGGCGAGCCTCGCCCTCGCGGGAGATCCGGGTCTGTTCGGTCAGCTCGAGCACCACCCGCGAAACATCCAGTCCATGCGAGATGCTGGCATGCACAAAGCCCTGGACAAACCCCGCGGCGGCCGCGGTCCTCGGGTTGACGTTAAGGGCGAACCGGCCCGCGTAGCGGGGAAAACGAGTCTGCACGCGCCCGCAAGCACCCAGGAAATGATCCAGCAGCAGGGTTTCCACCCCATGGCTGGTGATACTGCCGATGAACGTCTCCGGCGCATGATGCCGGCCTTTGTCGGACCAGCGCGCCAGCACTTCCAGCCCGACGATGCCGCCATGCTGCGCACTGATCTGCGGCTGGAACACCGGGTAGATATGTCCGAGCTCGATGGCGCCGATCAGGTCGTCCCTGGTGAGCACAAGCAGTTCCTCGCTATCCAGGCTGCGATCCATGGCGCCCGATGGCCGCGACATCAACCGCCGCAGCCGCGCCATGCGCGCTGCCGCGGCATGGCCCTCGCCCTCCGGCCCGGCGCTGGCCACGTCCGGATGCGAGGCCGCCTGGCGGGCAGACACCTTGCCCCTGATAAACGCGTAATGCAATCTAAGCTCCTGGAAGGCCCTTTCACGGTCGGGCACGACTGCACATTCATCACCTGGGAACCGCAAGCGAACACGCCACATCGCGACAACGTCATGCCGCCCGGCAACTCTACTGGCTCCGCTAACGGCGATTTCAAACTACGGCAAACCTGAAAACCGTCCCTTATGCACGCCCGGCCCCATTCTTTCAGCGCCCAGCCATCCACGGCAGACCCCGGTTCCCCTCCTAAGTAGGACCACCTACCAAGGCAGGGTACTGACGCAATACAACCCATAAGACAATCCGTCCCAGCAAGACTGACCCCTTGCTGAACCACTCAAGGGGTGTAGGGGCGCCCTGCACCTACACCCTTCTTTTTCCGGGTCAGGCCGTCCCCCTCCAGTCCCGTTGCCATTCACCTCGCCGGCCGCGCTTGGCGCGCACGCCGGTCATCTCGCACCTTCAATCCCGGCCGCGCCCCGAAACCCGAATTCCGCGAGCCTTGCCCTAAAAACCCGAGAAGCGGATACCAATCGAGCCATAGCCGTAATAGCGGTCCATCTTGCCCGCCGTGGCGGCATTGTAGAGAAACGGAATGGTGCCCACGAAGTTGTGCAGCGAGCCCTGCCCGCGCAGGAACACTTCGACGTTCTTCACCACCGCATACGACAACTCCAGCCCCAGCGTGTGATTCGACTTGATCGGGGAATTGCCGTACGCGCTGGCACGGCTATCGACGTTGCTGCGCAGCAGGTACTGGAACTGGTAGCCCAGCCTGGCAGTGAAATTCTCGTACTTCCAGCGCCACGAGCCGCCTAGGTTCAGGTAGCCGGCGGTGTAGTTGAAATCGTCATTGATATTGAGCCCGTACTGCCCGGCGTCGGTCGAGAAACTCGCGGACTGCAGGTTGACGTTGCCAACGCGGCAAGGCGCGGCCAGGCTGCCGTTGGCGACATTGTCGGAGTTGATGCCGACGTTGAAATTGCACCCACCCTGCTGCAACCGCGTATTGAGCCCGCCGATGGTCACACGGCTGACGCCCAGGCCGATAAACCCCGTCAGTTTGTTGCGCTCGGTCAGGTCACCGGAGAAGATCACATCGGCCTGGCCCTGAATGTCATTGGCATTGTTGACCGTGACGCTGTTGAACGTGGCATTCCTGACCTTCAGGGCGGAAGAGCGGCTCAAGCTACCCGAGTGGTCGCCCCATAGCGAGAAACGCACCAGCAGGCGGTCGCGCGCGCCGGGCTCGGCCAGCGGGTCGTAGTGCAAGGCCAGCATCCAGGTATCGATCTGGTTGTTGTCCGGCCCGTAGTCGATGCCGCGGCGCCAGTACGTGGCGGAGCCCGACCATTTCGGCGAGAACTTGTAGCCCAGCATCAGCTTGCCGCCGCGGTAATTGCCGGCATTGTCCGGCGCGCCGCCATGGCTGTTGAAGATGTCCATGGCGTTGTTGACCATGTCATAGCTGGCCTCCGCGCGAAATGCAGTGAACTCGCCCGTGGTGGGTTCGGCCTGCAAGAACACATCGTCGGGCGCCGCATTGGCAACGCCAGCGCATGACAAGCCCAGCATCAATGCGCCGGCATTGCCGAGCCAGCGCGTGCGATACAACAGCATAGGGAGACTCCGAGGCCAGGGGGCGGACCTCATCCACGGCGTTGGCCGGGTCGTGGTCCGGCAAACTGCACACAAAAAAGAAGCCGGTCACCCGCCATCGCGCCTGCGGGCGCGCGTGACGAATGACCGGGCAGCCCTCCCCGGACTACAGGGAGGGCCTGACTGCCAACCGATCAGGGATTCAGCGTCACCGTGGTCTTGATGCCGTTGCCGCTGACCTTTGCCGAGGCAGTTTCCACCGTCTGCGCCGACGTCTTCTGCGCGCTGCCGTTGACCAGCGCGCCGACGTTGACTGCCTTGCCGCCCTGGCCCGACACCGCGAATGTCACGGGGAAGGTAGCGGTCGACTTCGGCGTGAGCGCGTCGACCTGCGTTGCGCTCAGTGCCCCCGCGGTCCTCAGCTTGGCAAGGAGAACGGTGAACGGCAGGTTCAACGAGCCGCCGTTGGCGTTGTCGAACAGATTATCGGCAGCACCGTTGCTCAGGTTCGCGCTGGCCGCAACCGTGCCGGCAATGCGGAACGAGTAGTTGGTGCCGGCAGGCACCTGGGCCGCCGTCAGCGTCGAACCGTTGAAGGTCAGCGCCACCTTCTCGATGATCACGTCGACCTGGCTGCCGTTGTATGTGTAGCTC